>DATART010000315.1:0-1991 GCA_036264035.1 Thermoanaerobaculia bacterium
CAAAATCTGCTCAACCTCACGCAGCGGGAACTCCGCATCCAGAACCCCCAACCCGTCCACGTCTCTACGGCTTCGCGTTCTCCCCACGGCCCACCCTCCCACGCGCAAGTGTGCCTTAAGTTAAGGCCATTGGGATGACATCACTTCAAAAACTCCATCAGGTAATCCGTCGCGTCCTTAGAGCGCATCACCGACAGCTTCTTGATGATCTCGTGCTTCGTCTCGGGATCCTTTTCGTTGCGCGCGAGGTTGACCAGCGTCTTTGCGTTGCCCTGGATGAAGAGCGCGTCGATCACGCCTTTGCGGACCTCGTAGCGCGGATCGGTGTTGTAGAGCGATAGGAGGAGGTCGCCGGAGCGGCCGCCGCCGAGCAGGCCGAGGTTGCGGATGGCGGTGACTTTGAGGTCGAGCACCTTTTCGTTGCGCGCGATCTCGGCCAGCTTCTCCGAGTTGCCGCCGATGAACATCGCCTGCAGGATTTTCTTGCGCACTTCGACGGACGGCTCGCTGCCGTATAGCTCCGCCAGCTCATTGCGCGCGCCGATGACGCCGAGCTGCAGCACCGCATCCGCGCGTAGTTCCTGATTCGACTCGGCTCGCGCGAGCGCGAGGAGGCGCGTGCGGTCGCCGGCGATCATGTACGACCTGAGCACCGACTTTTTCACCTCGACGTCGGTGGTGGAGTTGTAGATATCTGTGAGGACGCCGCGGCTCCGCTCACCGCCGAGGATGCCGAGGGTGCGGACAGCGCGCTGGCGAAGATCGGGAGAGCCGGTCTTCGCAGTTTTCACGACGATGTCGAAGGCACGCTGCGATCCGGACTGGCTGAGAACGAAGAGCGCGCGCTCCTTCAGCTTCGCCGGCTGGTGACCGTTGAGAATGCCTTCGAGGATGGGGATGGCGCGCTCCGGATCGCTGTTCATCAGGCCATTGATGGCCATCAGCTTCACGTCTTCGTCGTCGACGTGCTCCGGCTCGATCTCCTGCCCCATCCCCTGACGGATTTCGACTTCGAGCGTCTTGCCGTCTTCGACCCACTTCGACCTCGGATACGACTTCTGGAGTTGCAGCAGCGTCGACAGCGCCTCGGAACGCGCGCCCAGTTTTCCTTGCGCGTAGGCGAGCCAATAGAGCGCGGCGTCGGCGTGCTGCATGTGCATCTCTGCTGCTTTGCTGAAGGACGCAGTCGCGCGGCGCCATTCGTGATCGTCGAGCGCGTCGGTGCCGGAGTCGTAGAGGTCTTCTTCTTTTTCGACTTTGGCGTCAGCGCGTTCCTTCTCGCGCTCCTTGCGTTCTTTTTCGCGGTCGCGGTCGTCATCGTCGTCCGACACGGCGATCGCGAAGGCGGTGCTCGATGGGTTGTTCCAGTTTGCGCGCACGGACGGCGCGAGCGCGACCAGCGCGGCGGCGAGCGTGTAGATCAATTTCGTTTTCATAATGAGTCGATTCCTTTCTGCGGGACTGTGGCGGGGGCTTCGTGGCCGCCCACTTGTGCGCTGACCACGCGCACCTTGAAGAGGAGGCCTTTCGAATCGATCCGCTTCTGCAGTGCGGCGATTTCGTCGGGCGAGAGGGTCGAGCCTGCATGCGACAGCTCGACGAGGACCGGCTCCAGGTCCGACAGCAGCGAAGCGATACGCGTCTCGCCCCTCCGCGTAGCCGTTTGCCGGTAGATACGATTCGATGCGACGAGCTCGCCGGCGCGCTTGCTTTGCGACGCGACGTCGAGCGGATGTTTCGCGTCGGCGTTCGAGATCTCGAGCAGCATCCGTTCGGAGCTGTCGAGGTGATCGCTGACGACGACGAGGAGTAGACGGTCTTTGGATGCGGATGCGATTGCGGCCGGCTGGACGGCCGGAGCGGGCGTGTTGTGCGCGACGGTCGTCTGCGGTGCCGCGGCCGGCTGCGTCCGCGCGTGCCAGAAGATGCCGCCGATGAATGCGACGACGAGCGCGGCGGCGATCGACATCCAGCCGTAGACGGAGCGCCGG
>DATART010000382.1:0-2296 GCA_036264035.1 Thermoanaerobaculia bacterium
CTCCGCGACCGCTGCCGCGGTCGGAAAATCGCGGCGCAACCGTGAACCGCTGGTCGCTCGCTTCGCTCGGACCACCGGCTACCGTACGTGTCGCCTCCGGCGACGAATAGGCGCGTCGTTACGCCGGCGTAACTTCAACCAGATTGTCGTAGAACGTTGCACCGCGTCCGATGTCGGTGAGCGCTTGCGACGTCGTCTGATTCGCGTTGGTGCCATCCGAGGTCAGACGGCCCCACCACACCGACTGCGCCGAGACGACGCCGGGGCGGACGCGGTCGGTGACGACGGCGTCGGCGGTGAAGGTGCCGCGGTCGTTGAAGATCTGCACGCGCGCGCCGTCGACGATCGAACGCGAACGCGCATCGTCCGCGTGAATCTCCAGCGTCGGCTTGCCGGCAGAACGGCGCAGCGACGCCACGTTGACGAATGACGAATTGAGGAATTCATGTGCGGGAGGCGAGATCAGCGCGAGCGGAAAGCGCCGCGCAAGCTCCGGCGCGCGCTCTTCCGACTCGTAGGGCGCGATGTACTCCGGCAGCGGATCGAGTCCGAGCGCCGCGATCTGCTGCGACTCGATTTCGATCCGGCCGCTCGGCGTCGGAACGTTCGTCCCGCTGCGAAACGGCAGATGCGGTGACGGCACATTCAGGCGCACCGATCCGTGCTCGCGCAACGCGTCAAACGTCACGCCGCTCATCACCTCGCCGGTGCCGGTGAGCGCGGCGCGCATCAACTCTTCGTCGCTTTCGCGCAGCTCCGGATAGTCGAGATCCATCGCCGCGGCGATTCGGCGGAAGATCTCGCTGTTCGGCAGCGCCTCGCCGAGCGGCTCGATCGAATGGCGGTTGTACGTAACGTAGAGATGGCCGTACGCCTTGTGCAGATCGTCATGCTCGAGTTGCGTCGTCGCCGGCAGAAGGACGTCGGCGTAATCGGCGGTATCGGTTTGAAAATGTTCGAGGACGACGGTGAAAAGGTCGTCGCGCCGCAACCCGCGCAGAACGTTCTCCCGGTCGGGCGCGATGGAGCCGGGATTAGAGTTGTAGACGATCACAGCCTTTACCGGCGGATCGTCGATTTCGGTCAAGGCCTTGCCGAACTGCGTCATGTTGATCGTGCGCGCGGAGTGGTTGCCGAGGTGCGTCCGTTCCATCGCGGCGGTATTCAGCGCGAACGTGCCGGACGCGGAAAGCTGGCAGCCGCCGCCGGCGTCGTTCCAGGCGCCGGTGATGGCAGGCAGCAGCGAGATTGCGCGCACCGCCGACCCGCCGCCGGCGTGGCGCTGTAGACCGTAATTGAGACGGATGAAGGTCGGCCGCGTGGTGCCGTAAATTCTGGCGATGCGTTCGATCGTCTCGGCCGGCAGCCGGCAGATGTTCGCGACGCGTTCCGGCGCGTAGTCAGCCAGGACGCGGTCGCGCAGCTTCTGCCAGCCGATCGTCATCTCGTCAAGATATTGACGATCTTCGAGCCCGTCTCTGAACAGCACCTGCATCATGCCGAGGGCGAACGCGGCGTCGGTGCCGGGACGGATGGCGATGTGCTCGTCGGATGCAGCCGCCGTCCGTGTCCGCAGAGGATCGATGCAGATCACGCGCGCTCCGTTCGCGCGCGCGCGGCGGATGAACGGCCACAAGTGCGGATTCGACGTCAGCGTGTTCGTGCCCCAAAGCAGGATGAGCTTCGCGTCCGGCACGGCCTCCGGATCGGTCCCCATCCGCGCGCCGTACGTCAGCGCGAACGCCTCGGCGCCCGCACTGGAGCAGATGGTGCGATCGAGAAACGACGCCCCGATGCGCTGGAAAAATCGCGACGCCATTCCCTCGCCCTGCACCATCCCCATCGTCCCCGCATACGAATACGGCAGGATCGCCTGCGGACCGTCGGGCGAGGCGATGATCGCCTTCAGCCGTTCCGCAATCAGCGACGTCGCTTCCTCCCACGTAGCGCGCCGAAAGCGCCCCTCCCCTTTCGCGCCGACGCGAATCTGCGGATACACGAGCCGGTCCGGGTGATAGGTCCGCTCCAGATACTTCGACACTTTCGTGCAGAGAAACCCCTGCGTCATCGGATGGTCGGGATCGCCGGCAATGCGGACGGCGCGGCCGTCCTCGACGGTGACGAGCATCAGGCAGGTGTCAGGGCAGTCGTGCGGACAGACGGCGCGGATGACTTCGGACATTTCGCGATTGTACCGGCAGGCCGCAGGCAAGCCACGTGGATGCCTGTGAAGCCCTTGGACGCAAGCTGGATCGAGCGTTGACGTTCCGTTGATGAAGGCTCGGCAAGCGAACGA
>DATART010000384.1:0-4987 GCA_036264035.1 Thermoanaerobaculia bacterium
CTCCGCGACCGCTACCGCGGTCGGAAATTTCGACGCGATCGATGACCGGTGGTCGCTCGCTTCGCTCGGACCACCGGCTACCGTACGTGTCGCCTCCGGCGACGAAGCATCCGCGATCACGCCACCCACCGATAGCCGACGCCGTACACCGTCTCGATCGCCGCAAACGTCGGATCGGCTTCCTCGAACTTCCGCCGCAATCGCTTGATGTGCGTGTCGATGGTGCGGTCGCTGACGTATGTGTCGTTCGGGTAGCCCTCTTTCGTCAACTGCTTGCGCGACTTGACGTGGCCGGGATGGCGCACCAGCGCGTGCAGCATCATGAACTCGGTGACTGTGAGATCGACGCGCGCGTCATTCCAAGTGGCCATGTAGCGCTGAAGATCGAGCGCAAGCGCTCCGCACTTCAACGGCGCCTCGGCATTCTGCGCCGACGGATTCTCGATGAACGACAGCCGGCGGAAGAGCACCTTCACGCGAGCGGCCAGCTCGCGCATCGAGAATGGCTTGCAGAGATAGTCGTCCGCGCCGATCTCCAGCCCGAGGACGCGGTCGAGCTCTTCATCGCGCGAGGTAAGAAAGATGATGGGCAGCGTCTCGCTGCGCGCGCGCAGACGCCGGCAAAGCTCGAGACCGTCCATGCGCGGCATGGTGATGTCGAGGATGGCCAGCGACGGCAGCTTGTCCTTGACGACGTCCCACGCCGCGCCGCCGTCAGCGAATGTCATCACGTCGTAGCCGTCGCGGCGCAACGCGAACGCGACCGTCTCGCGGATCGTCTCTTCGTCGTCGACAACTGCGATGGTTTGCTTCATCCCACCCTCGTCCCTCGTCCCTGCTTCTGCTCGGCATTGTACGGCGCGCATTTGCGCCGATCCCGAACGCCACAATCCCGCCACATTGCTGCCGCCGCCTTCCCTTGATCGCACGCACGCCACGCCACACGGCGGACGCTTATTGATCTCCATCGAAAGTCAAAAGGAGACGACGATGGAGACCAACGACACTGCCACTACCGAATACAAACCGCGCGACTACAGCCTCGAACGCTGGATCGTGAGATTGCTTCTGCTGCTCTTTTTCCTGCCGTTCGTAGCGCAGGGCCAGGAGACGACGACGCTCGCCAACAACGAAGGCGCCGGCCTGCTGCTGAAGACCGCCACGCCGGGCACCTACGCGATCGTGCCGGCGGTGAAGTCGGAAGTCCGCATCACAGTCACTGGCCCGATCGTGCGCACCACCGTCACGCAGACCTTCCACAACTCCACCGGCCGCTGCGTGGAAGGGTTGTACGTCTATCCACTGCCGGAGCTGAGCGCGGTCGACACGCTGAAGATGACCATCGGCTCGCGCGTGATCGTCGGCGAGATCCGCGAGCGCGAGCAAGCCCGCAAGGAGTATGAGCAGGCGAAGAGCGAGGGCCGCAAGGCCGCGCTCGTCGAGCAGCAGCGGCCGAATGTCTTTACGACCTCCGTATCGAGCGTGATGCCGGATGAGGACGCGACCATCGAGATCGCGTATCAGGAGACTGCGCGCTACGAGAACGGCGAGTACCGCCTCCGCTTCCCGATGGTGGTCGCGCCGCGCTACACGCCCGACCGGACGTTCGCCGCAGCCGTCGCCGCGAAGCTGCCGTTCACGCCGCAGTCGAGCAGCGGAAACAACGGCGGCACGATCGCGCTGTCGGTCGATCTGCAGCCCGGCTACTCGGTTCGCAACATCGCCAGCGCCCAGCCGGTGAAATCGGAGACCCTCGGCAACCGCCACTACCGCGTCACGGCGGATGCAGCAACGCTCGAAACCGGCCACGATTTCGAGCTCTCCTGGCAGCCCGACCTCGGCACGAATCCCGACGCGACGGTGCTGACGGAGAAACTCGGCGAGGAAACCTACGCGCTGATCATGGTCACGCCGCCGGCGCGTTCGGCCGTCCGCCTTCCGCGCGAAACGATCTTCATCATCGACAGCTCCGGCTCGATGGAAGGGGCGTCGATGCAGCAGGCCAAAGCCGCGCTGCTCCTCGCGCTCGGCGATCTCAAATCGGGCGACAAGTTCAACATCATCGATTTCGATTCGACCGCGCGTCCGCTTTTCGCCGACAGCAAATTCGCCGACGCATCGTCGATCGGCAGCGCGAAGGAGTTCGTCGATACGATCAAGGCCGACGGCGGCACGGAGATGCTCAGCGCCCTGCAGCTGGCGATGCCGGAGCATCCGACGACATCCTCCGGCACGGTCCGCCAGGTGATCTTCATGACCGACGGCCAGGTGAGCAATGAGCAGGAGCTTTTCTCCTTCATCCACAGCCGCCTCGGCGAGAGCCGCCTCTTCACCGTCGGCATCGGCGCCGCCCCCAATTCGCACTTCATGCGCAACGCCGCCCGCTTCGGCCGCGGCACGTTCACCTACATCGGCGACGTGCAGCAGGTGCAGGAGCGGATGTCGGAGCTGTTCGCCAAACTCGACGCGCCGGTGATGACGTCGATCGACATCCACAGCAGCGATGCGACGGCTGAGTCGTGGCCGGAACGCGTCCCCGATCTCTACCGCGGCGAGCCGCTGGTCGTGGCGATGCGCGTACATGACGCAAACGCGAAGATCACGCTGCACGGCAACCTCGGCAACGAGACGTGGTCGAAGGAGCTGACGCTTCCCGCCGCCGGTGATACGAACGACGGCATCGCGAGACTCTGGGGCCGCGAAAAGATCGAGTCGCTGATGGACCACATCGCCGACGGCAGCGATCCGAACGGCGTCGAAGCCGCCGTGATCGGCGTGGCGCTGCAGCACCATCTCGTATCGCAATACACAAGCCTCGTAGCGATCGATCAGACGCCGCAAGGCCTCAACGCAACCTGCAAAGCCGAGCCGCTGCCGACGAGCAACGCTCCCGACCACGACGACCCCGGCACGCTGCCGCAAACCGCGACCCCGGCGGTGCTGCTGGTTCTGATCGGAGGATCGCTTTCCTTCGTGGCACTGCTCGCACTGAGGTTTGTCAAGTAACGCAGATGCGGCGACGCGTCCGGACGGCAAATGTTGAATGTTCAATGAAAAGCCAAACGCCGCGTCGCCACATTCAACACTCAACATTCAACATTGAACATTCAACATTCGCTTCTAGAAACGGTCCGCCATGCCGACGCTAAGAAACGCAACAAGAACCCTCCTCGCAGTCGCCCTCCTCGCCGGCCTGACAACCGGCGGCGAGGGCCTCTGGATCTACGCAAAAGCAAAACTCGCCCAGCTCCTCCTCGAACTCTCCTGGCAAAGCGCCCTTGCCGGCGAGCAGCTCCGCCCCTGGCCTTGGGCCGACACCCGCGCCATCGCCCGGCTGACGATCGAACGCGACGGCGCCACGATCATCGTCCTCGCCGGCGCCAGCGGCCGCACGATGGCCTTCGGCCCCGGCCACCTCGACGGCACCGCGATGCCCGGCGACAGCGGCAACTGCGTAATCACCGCCCACCGTGACACGCACTTCGCCCCGCTCCGCTACGTAGGCCCCGGCGACATCCTCACCCTCCAGCGTGCCGACGGCCACACGATCCGCTACCGCGTCCAAGCCACGCGCGTCGTCGCGAAAACCGACACCTCGGTACTCCGCCAGGACGCGCGAACAAGACTGACCCTGATCACCTGCTACCCCTTCGACGCCATCCGCCCCGGCACCCCGCTCCGCTGGGTCGTCATCGCGCAAAAGGTCGCGTAGGAATGCCCTCCCAATCGACGGCGTTCCCCGCCCTTGACCGCGAAGAAGCCACAAGCTATCTTCCCCGTCCCCCGCACTTCCGGCGCATTCGTCTAGGGGTCCAGGACGCCGCCCTCTCACGGCGGTAACACGGGTTCGAATCCCGTATGCGCTACCAACACGAATGACTGGTTCGCGTCAGCGGCCTAACTCCTCCCGCAACGGCCGCATCAGCTCCTTCGGCGACCTCCCTCGCAACAGCACGTTCGGCGTTCCGTGCCAGCTTGCGCAGTCGCGGATGGCGCGCGCGAGGTCGCGCGTTAGCGATGCGCTGATCGGCACGCCTGGTTCGAGATGGATCGACTTCACCTCGAAGACTCCTTCCTTGCGGTGCGCCTTCGGATCGAGCCGGCCGATGAGCCGCCCGCGCCGGAGGATCGGGAGCGTGAAATAGCCGTACTTCCTCCTCGGTGCCGGCGTATAGCACTCGATGCGATATTCGAAGCGGAAGAGCTCCTCCGCCCGCTTGCGGTCCCAAACGAGCGGATCGAACGGAGAGAGCAGCACCGTCCGCGCGGGCTGAAGATCGCCGGCAGCGGCGGCGTCCGCGAGCTCCGCGTTTTCGGTGTGCACGTAGCATGGGGCGGCGATGCCGGCGATCTGCGCGGGGAGGAGTGTCCCGTCCGCCGCCAGCGCGGCAAGCGCCTCGGCCGTCTCGCTCCGGCGCATCCGGTAGTAGTCGGCGATCCATGCCTCGGTGGCGACGCCGAGCGCTTTCGCAGCCTTCGCCACGAGCGCACGAGTCGCCGCCTTCGCGGACGGACCGCGGCCGGCGTACCTGGACGGCAATACCCGCTCACGCAGGTCGTAGACCCGCTGAAAATGCTCGCGGCGGGAGACCATCAGCTCGCCCGCCGTGAAGAGCATCTCCAGCGCACGCTTCTCCGGCTTCCATCCCCACCAACCGCCTTTCTCTCCGTCGGTACGTGCGAAGTCAGCCGAGCGCACGGGACCGTGTTCCCGGACATGAGCGAGCACCCGATCGACGACGGCGCGATGTTCGTCCATCCATTCGTGCGAGTACTTCCAGCCGAGCGAGCCCGCGTCGGCCATGCGGTGCCGAAAGAGGGGATAGTCCTCGATCGGCACGAAAGCCGCCTCGTGGGCCCAGTACTCGAAGAGCGAGCCTTCCGCGAGCAACTCGTCAAGCCAGACCGGATCGTAATTCCCGAGCCGGCTCCAGAGCACAAGGTAAGGGCTGCGCGCCACCACATGGATCGTGTCGATCTGCAGCAC
>DATART010000394.1:0-4668 GCA_036264035.1 Thermoanaerobaculia bacterium
ACAAGGGACGAGGGACGAGGGAGGTCTGATTCGCGGTCCCTCGTCCCTCGTCCCTCGTCCCTGATTCTTTCCACGCATCGCAACACCGGCTCCGCAAGCATCACCATCCCGGGCCCACCGCCATACGCTTCGTCGTCCGTCGAACGATGGCGATCGGTCGCGTAATCGCGCAAATCCCAGACGCGAACGTCGAGCAACCCCTGCTTGACCCCACGCGCGATGATCCCCTCGGCGAGCAAAGGATCAAACATCCTCGGAAAGATAGTGACGAAATCGATTCTCAAGCCGTTCTCCGCCCCTCCGCGTCTCCGCGTGAACCGTATCCCTCTCTACAAATCCTCGATACCGTCCGGCAAATCCACCGCAATCGTCTTCGCATCGAGGTCCACCTTCGTGCAGATATCCGCCGCAAACGGCACGTCGAACTTGCCTCGCGGTCCTTCGACGACCAGCAGCACGCCCCCACCCGTTTCCTCGATCTCGATGACTTTTCCGCGAGCAACTCCATCGCTGTCAGTCAGCGTCAATCCGACGAGGTCGTGGAGGAAGTATTCATCCTCATCCAGCTTCCGCGCTTCGGATGAAGGCACCTCGATCGTCCAGTTTTGCAGCAGTTGTACTTGCTCAGGCGACTCAATCCCGGCGAACTTCACCAACGCCCGCCCCGCATGAATCCGAACGGATTCGACGACGGCATCGCGGGTCGCCGACTCATCCGGAGAGACGAGCGTCACGGAAGAAACATCCGAGAATCGTTCCGGAGAGTCGGACCACGCTTCGACACTCGCTTCCCCGCGGACAGCGTGCGCCTTGCGGATGATGCCGAGCGCGATGCGGTCGGTCGACATGCGTCAGTCGACGATGTCGAGCGTGTAGCGGCGGCGCGACTTGTGGCCGGCGGCGGTGAGGAGCGTGCGCATGGCGCGCGCCGTCCGCCCCTGGCGGCCGATCACTTTGCCCAGATCGGCCTGCGCGACTTCGAGCTCGACCACCGTCTGGTCGCCGCGGTTGTACACGTGCGTGTTCACCGCCTCGGCGTCATCGACGAGCGACTTGGCGACGAACTCGATCAGCTCTTCCATGGAGGGGAAGATTACGCGACTTTGTTCTTCTTGAGCAGCGACTTCACGGTCGGCGACAGCTGGGCGCCTTTGCTGACCCAGTAGTCGACGCGTGCTTTGTCGATCTTCACGTCGGCCGGGTTCTTCTTCGGATCGTAGTGGCCGATCTGTTCGACCGTGGCGTTGCTCGGCGTCTTGAGCGAGTCGGAAACGACGACGCGGTAAAACGGCGAGTGGGTCGCGCCCTGGCGGCGCAGGCGAATCTTCAACATGTCGTGTGATGCTCCTTGATGTGAATCGAGCCGGCAATCCTACCGAACCGGGGCGTGAAACCGCAATGGGGACACTGTCATTCCGAGCCGGCGACACCCCGGAGGGGTAAAGCGCGGCGAGGAATCCCCGGCTGCAACCGAGGCCGTTCGTTCGAGGGATTCAGCCGGGGATTCCTCGCCGCGCTTCGGCCCCTCCGGGGACTGCGCCGGCTCGGAATGACAGCTACCCCATCAGCCCCGGCGGCATCCCCTTCATCATCTTGCCGAACTTCCTCGCGCCGAAGCCTTTGGAGAAGCTGCGCATCATCTTCTTCATCTGCAGGTACTGCTTCAGGAGCTGATTGATCTGTTGCACCGAGGTGCCGGAGCCTTTGGCGATGCGCTTCTTGCGTTTACCGTCGATGAGCTGCGGGAACTCGCGCTCCTTCTTCGTCATCGAGTCCAGGATCGCCTGCATGCGCACAATCGCTTTCTCGTCGATGTCCTCTTCGCTGATCTTGCCGGCGCCGGGAAGCATGTTCACGAGCGACGATAGCGGACCCATTTTCTTGACCTGCTGGAGTTGCGAACGAAGGTCTTCGAGCGTGAACTTGTCCTTGGCCACGCGTTGCGCGAGACGCTCCGCTTCTTTGCGGTCGATATCCGTCTCGACCTTCTCGATGAGCGAGAGCACGTCGCCCATGCCGAGGATGCGAGAGGCCATGCGGTCGGGATGGAAGACGTCGAGGTCCGCGTATTTCTCGCCGACGCCGACGAGCTTGATGGGACGATTCACGACGGACTTGATCGAGAGGGCGGCACCGCCGCGGGCATCGCCGTCGAGCTTCGTCAGGACGATGCCGGTGACGCCGAGGCGGTCGTCGAATTCTTTGGCGGACTTGACGGCGTCCTGGCCGGTCATGGCGTCGGCGACGAAAAGGATTTCGCTCGGCCGGGTGTCACGCTTGATCGTGTCGAGCTCCGCCATCAACTCGGCGTCGATGTGCAATCGGCCGGCAGTATCGAGGATGACGGTGTCGTAGAGCAGCGTGCGCGCATCGGTGACGGCGCGGCGGGCGATGGAAAGCGGATCGCGGTCTTCGCCGATCTCGAAGAACGGGACATTCACACCCTTCGCGACGATGCGGAGCTGCTCGATGGCGGCGGGACGGTAGACGTCGCATGGCACGAGCAGCGGACGGCGTCCGCGATTCTTGAGGTGCAGCGCCAGTTTGCCCGAGGTCGTCGTCTTACCGGAGCCCTGCAGGCCGACCATCATGACGACGGCCGGCGAGCCGACCAGCGCGAGGCCGACTTCGTTCCCGCCGAGGAGCTCCTGGATCTCGTCGCGGACGACTTTTGTGACCTGTTGCGCAGGAGAGAATGCAGTCAGGACGTCCTGACCGACCGCTTTCTCGCGGACGCGGTTGGTGAACTCTTTAACGACTTTGAAATGGACGTCTGCTTCGAGTAGCGCGACGCGGATTTCCTTCAGCGCGTTGTCGATGTGCCACTCGTTGAGGGCCGCCTCGCCGCGCAGGGTCTTGAAGACCCGATCCATCTTGTCCTGCAGGTTGTCGAACATGCCGCGCTTGTAACGCGGTCCGTGGCATTTGTCATCCCGCAGCGCCGTTTTGCACCCCGTGGCCTCCCTCGCGCAACGCCTTCCCGACAACGTTCCCGGCGATTTCTACGTCGACTCAACGTGCATCGATTGCGACGCCTGCCGCATCTTCGCGCCAACGGTTTTCAGCGACACCGGCGATCAATCGGCGGTTTTCCATCAGCCGCAGTCGGATGACGAGCTCCTCGCGGCGCAGAAGGCGCTGATCTCGTGTCCGACCGCCTCCATCGGATCAAGTACGAAGCACGACATGCGTCCTGCTCTCGCATCGCTACCGGAGTTGATCGACGGCGACGTCTACCGTTGCGGCTACGCGTCGGAGTCATCGTTCGGCGCGATCAGCTATCTCGTTCGGCGGCCGCAAGGCAACATCCTGATCGATTCGCCGCGCTTTTCGGGGCCATTGGTGAAGAACATCGCGGCGATGGGCGGTGCGTCGCGGATGCTGCTCACACATCAGGACGACGTCGCCGATCACGCCCGTTTCGCGGCGCGTTTCGGCTGCGAGCGCGTCCTGCATCGCGATGACGTTCACTCGCAGACGGCCGCGATCGAGCTGCAGCCGACCGGACGCGATCCGATCGACCTCGGCGGCGGCATGCTGATGATTCCGACGCCCGGCCATACGAAAGGCCACGCGGTTTTTCTGCTCGACGACACGTACCTTTTCACCGGCGATCACCTCGCCTGGAGCGAGCCGCGCGGGCACCTGTACGCCTTCCGCAGCGCGTGCTGGTATTCATGGAAGGAGCAGATCCGCTCGATGGAGCGCCTGCTCGACTACCGCTTCGAATGGGTGTTGCCCGGTCACGGACATCCGATCCATCTCGATGCCGCGGCGATGCATGCGAGTCTCGAACGCTGCGTCGCCTGGATAAACGAGAGGTAAATCGCCGCGGTCGGCATCCTCCGTGCTGAGCGATTTGCCGGCATGCTCTTCGTTGCGTTCGTCGTCACCTTCCTCATTCTGTGGGCGATCGTCTACGCCGCGCTGCCGGCGGTTCGCCACCTCGGCAGTGTCCTTGCGAAATTGCTGGCTCGCAGCGCGCGCGTGACGCGGTTCGTGTCGACGACCGGCGAGCGGTTCAAGAATTACCTGCCGGTCGCGGCGATCCTGATTGCCGGGCTACTTTTCACTGGTTGGGCGGGCGATTCTTTCGTCGACCTCGCGGAAAAAGTGCACGGCAACAACGCCGCGCTGCAGAAGATCGACACGTCGATTCACGACTGGGCGGTCAGCGAACGGACCGCCGGCGCGACGACCTTCTTCACCACGATGACGATCATCGGCGGTCCTCTCGGCCTTGCCGTCCTTCTGACGATCGTCGCCATCATCCTCGCCGTCCGCCGCCACTGGAGCTGGTTGATCTACCTGGTCATCACCACCGGCGGCGGCGCGCTGCTGAACCTGGAGTTGAAACGCTACTTCGCACGAGCCCGGCCGGTGGCGGCGGAGATGCTGCGCCGCGCGAACGGCTACTCCTTCCCGAGCGGCCACGCGATGGGATCGGCCGTCGCCTTCGGTGCGCTCGCCTACCTCGCGTTCCGGGCAATCCGAAGCTGGCCCGCGAAAACCGCCATCATGGCGTTCCTCTACACGCTCGTTGCCTCGGTCGCCCTCTCCCGCGTCTACCTCGGCGTGCACTGGATCTCCGACGTGCTGGCGGGAGTCACCGTCGGAACGGTGTGGGTAACGACGACGACCGTCGCGTACGAAACGCTGCGCAGAATC
>DATART010000487.1:0-6912 GCA_036264035.1 Thermoanaerobaculia bacterium
TCTGCGTCATCTACGGATGGATTCCCTTCTCCGGAGCGCTGAACGCCAGCCCCCATGCCGCGAGGAGCAGGCCCGCGGCGGATATGGCGAGGCCGGCGTACCAGCCGGGTGCGACATAGGCGAAGCGCGCGGTGTGTGAACCCGGCGGCAGCTCGATGGCGCGAAACGCATAATTCGCGGCGAGGATGTGCGCCGGGCGTCCGTCGATGGTGGCGGACCAGCCGCTCATGTTGCTCTCCGAGCAAACCAGCAGGCCGGCTTGCGGGGTAGCGACCGCGATCACCGATTCATTGAGACCGAATCGCACGGTTTGCGGAGCGATGTTCGGGCCGGGTTTCGATGGAAAGTGTGGCGCCTCTTCGACGAAGACGGTGTCGCCAGGCAGTGACGAGAGCTTGTCGAGGGTGCGCTTCGCATCGACGATCGCATACTGCGAGACAAACGTATATCGAGGCTGCGTCGCACGGCGGACGAGATGCATGTAGTCGTCCGCGTAGAGCGTTTCGTACCCGCGCCGCGCCGTCTCGGCGAGATTGGCGGCGTCGCTGGAGACGATGGCGAAGTATTCGATGTTCGCGGCGTCGAGCACGCGCTCCGGCGGAATGCGCGTCGACTCGCGCAGGATGACGTCGGGGATCGGACCGAAGTAGCGGCGGTACAGCTCGTACATGCGCGGCGACGCGGTCAGGATCGAGTCGAGCGTCGGCAGCCGGAACACCGACTCCGTGTTCGCTGGAAAAATCGGCATCGGGAGCACGCGCCCGCCGCTGTTTCGCGCCAGCATCAGCTCGATGTAGCGCGGCGGTTGCGACCAGTGATCCCATCGCCGCGGACGCGGGTAGATGCTGTCGCTGATGCCTTCGGCGGCGAGGACGAGCACGGCGAGCGTGACGGCGATCCGCGATTGCGGACTTCGCCGCACGATCCACCAGAGCGCAGCCGACAGCACAAGAAACATGACCAGCAGCCGCCAGTCGGCGATCCATCGCGCACCGTTCGGGTGGACTGCCACCTGTGCGCGCCTGGCGATGCGAATTGCGATCAACAACGCTGCGAGCGCCGACGCGGTCACGATCAACGGCCATGTGTGGCGGCCGCCGGTGCCAGCCAGCAACGCGTCCGCCCCGAGCGCGGCGAGGAGCGCTACCGCGTAGGCGATCACGATGCCGAGGTAGGCGGCGTAGTGAAAGTTGCGCAGGAATGGGATGTACGTGATCCACTGCATCGGCGGCAAGCCGACGAGCTTGATCGTCGAGAGGACGACCGTGATCAACGCGGTGATCTGCAGCGTCCGCGCGCGCCCATTTGCCGGCCGCGCCAGTGCGCCAATGCCGCCCAGGAAGAGCGCCGCGATGCCGGTGTAGTACATGTGATGACCGAACACGATGCCAACGGGAGGATCGGCGTAGGTCGCCACGCCGCCGGCGATTTTCGCTGAGAGGATTTGCGTGAGGGATCGCATCCACAGCACGGCTTCGGCTGCGTGGCTGTAGTAGTCGCGAATCTGCGTCGTCTCCGCCATCAGGAGAATGGCCGGAAGATAGACGGCGGCAACGATGGCCAGCGCCACCGCCGCTCCCGCTGCAAACCATCCGGCGGTTTGGCGCGTTGGACGGGAGACGAGGAGATACACGACCGTCATCCCGAATATCTCCAGCAGGACCGGGGGGAACGTGGCCAGTGCCACGAATGCGAACGCGAGGGCGAGCTGCGCCGCGCGCCGCCGGTTCGGCGCTTCGAGGAGACGGGCCGTCACGAGCAGCGGCAGCGAAAAGAATGCGATCGGCTGTCCGACGACCGAGGGTGCCGTCATGACGACTGCGCCCGACAGCATGAATGCGATCGCGCCTGCGAGCGCGGCCGGCCAATGTTCCACGTGACGCCGCAGGAAAAACCAGGTCAGCAATCCTGAGCTGAAGATGAGCAGGAGGATGTAGACGTTCGTGATCAGGCGGCCATTTCCAAGCAGAACCACGAGGAGTGCCGGCGGAAAGAGATACTGCGGCACGAGCGACGCGAACGACGGCGCTCCCCCGCCGAGGTATGGATCCCAGAACGGGAACTCGCCGCGGCGAAGACTTCGCCGGAGAAACTCGCGCGACGGATCGGTCTGCATCACGATCGACGCGAGGTCTCTGAAGTTGGGATAGAGCACCAGCCCGCGGCTCGTCCACGCCTCCACGGGCACCGCGTTCGGCCCGCGCACGCGGTAGTCGAGCGGATTGTGGCTGTCGGATCCCACGAGCGAACGTCCACCGAAGACGACGTTCGCGAAGGCAACGATCACCAGCAGTGCGAGCAGCACCGTGACGATCAGGTCGTGGGTTCGATCCGTGTCACGTCGCAAGAGCGCGATTCTCTCCTTCGATCTGCGTATATCTGCGTCATCTGCGGATCGAGCCTTGAATCTATCCGCAGATAACGCAGATAACGCAGATGATGTCAAATCCCTACACGTACGCGTCCCTAAGCACCTCGGCGGCGGAGGCGTCGAGGCGTTCGTCGCGGCGGATTTCGTCGAAGCGGTGGACGAGGTCTTCGGCGCGGACGTGGCGGCGCTGCGCTCCGGCGTAGTCGGCGAAGACGGTTCCCTGGTTCATCATCACGATGCGGTCGCCGAGGGTGGCGGCTTGTTGCATCGAGTGGGTCACCATCATCGTGGTCAGGCGATGCTGCGACACGATCTGTTCGGTGAGCCGCACGATCTGATCGGCGCTCTTCGGATCGAGTGCCGCGGTGTGCTCGTCGAGCAGCAGAAGATCGGGCCGGCGCCATGTGGCCATGAGCAACGTGAGCGCCTGGCGCTGACCGCCGGACAACGTCCCGATCGGATTGTGCATGCGGGTCTCGAGCTGCATGTTCAGCGTGGCCACGCGATCGCGCAGCTCGTCCTGCACGCGGGCCGACAGCAAACGTCCCAGTCCGCGTTTGAGACCGCGGCGGGCGGCGAGGGCGAGGTTCTCGGCCACGGTCATGCTCGGAGCCGTCCCGCTGAACGGATTCTGAAAGACGCGGCCGATCATCGCGGCGCGGCGATACTCCGGCCAGCGCGTGACATCGTTTTCGCCGATGCCGATCGTGCCGCGGTCGACAAAAAAGGTTCCGGCCACGGCGTTGAGCAGCGTCGACTTCCCTGAGCCGTTCATGCCGATGACGGTGACGAACGATCCTTCCTCGATCGTCAGCGATACGCCGCGCAGCGCGTGCACTTCGTTCGGCGTCCGGGCGAAGAACGTCTTGCGCACGTCACGAAGCTGCAGCATGCCGCCTCACCTTCTGCATCGCCATCGGCAGCACCAGCGCGCCGAACACGAAGATCGCTGTCACGAGCTTGAGGTCATTCGGATTCAGTCCCCAGCGGAGAGCGAGGGCGATGATCAATCGGAAAAGCACCGATCCGATGATCGTTCCGATGAGCGCCGCGCCGACGCTGTCGCTTCCGACCAGCGCGCGGCCGATGATCACGCTGGCCAGCCCCCACACGATCATTCCGATTCCCATCTGCACGTCGGCGAATCCCTGATATTGCGCGAGGAGAGCGCCGGCGAACGCCACGAGGCCGTTCGAAATGCACAGGCCGAGAACGATCATGTTCTCGACGCTGACGCCGAGGGCGCGAATCATCTGCTCGTTGTCTCCCGACGCGCGCATGGCGCTGCCGAGGTTCGTGTTGAAGAAGAGCCAGGCCAGGAGCGCGATGACCAGAACGACGGCGATCATGAGCAGCAGCGATCCGAAATCGCGCGCGCTCACCGGCCAGCCGAGCAGCGTCATCGAATCGTGGCCCGCGATCCGGCGGCCGAGGTCCTGAGCGTAGGTGGTCATCGTGGTGACGGAGAGCAGCGGCAGGTTGCTCTGCCCCATCACATGCAGATTGATCGAGTAGAGCGCGGTCATCACCAGGATGCCCGAGAGCAATTGATTGATGCGGAACCGCGTGTGGAGAACGCCCGTACAGAGTCCGGCCGCGCATCCTGCCAGAAAGGCGGCGACGCTGGCGGTGACGGGATGCACCCCGCGCGTCAGCATCGATGCCGCCACGGCCGCACCGAAGGTGATCGAGCCGTCTGCGGTGATGTCGGCGAACTTGAAGACGCGGTAGCTGATGTAGACGCCGAGCGCGAGCAGCGACAGGATCAACCCGATCGTCCACGCCGAGAGCAACAGCGTCACGCGGCACTTCCCTCGGCGATCGGAAACACCCAGCAGGCACCGCGTTGAAACTCGCTCTCTCCCGCGCCTTCCGTCGGTCTGGAATCGTGAAGCAGATGAACGACGGAGACCACGCTTCGCGGTTGCAACCACGCCGACACGACGTCGGCAATCTGCAGTTTTCCTCCCGGGAGCGACCGGAACGCGGTCACGACGGCGTGGAAGTGTCCCTGATATTCGTCGCTGACCGGCCGCAGAAATGGAGCGAGCGATGGTGACGGCGATGAGGAAACCAATCCGACGACGAGACAACTGAAGCGCGCGAATTCCTTCTCCGGTGTGAACGACATCCACTCGCGCACCGAGGGAAACTCGAAGCTCACATCCCCTCGGCCGGGCGAACGGCGCAAGCGCGCGCAAACGAGACCGGTGATGTCCGCGGCCATGACGATTCCGACGGTCGCTGTTCCGGCCAGCGAAGTGCAGGCGGGCACGATCTCACTCAGCGGCACGCCGGCATCCGGGGTATTCGCCTCGAAGCGCAACTGGTGACTGGGCGAACCGCTGAATGTGATCGCATACAGAGCCTGAACCGTGGGAAAGAGTCCGACGGCGCTGAGCATGTAATCAGGGATGGCCGTGCCGTCGGTCGGCATGTATGCGGCGCTGCCGGCGACGGCGAGGAATTCGCCGAAGGAGTCGCGGCACTCCTCATGGTTTGCGCCGAACGCTCCGACGCCGAGCGCGAAGACATCGCGGTAAATCGAGATCGGAGAGGACTGCGCCCGAAGATCCGGCGTACCGATTACGGAGTAGCCGGATTTCTTACCGTCGAGGACGCGGCTCTGAAACGAGGCACGCTCGGACTCGAGCGGCATCGGAATCGACAACGTCTTTCGTCCTGCCGCGCCCGAACCGGCGAGCAGAAGCTCGACGAAGCCCATGCGCCGCAGCGTGTCGCGGGCGCGTTCGGATGCCGCGGAAATCTGGAGCGACCCCTGAAGTGCGGCGGCATCGCGATAGTGCTTCAGCAGAACGGCTGCTCCCGCGGAACTGAGATACGTCACGCCGGAGAAATCGAGCCGCACGTGCCGCGCCCCTTCGCGCGCCGCCTCGTGCAGCGTTTCATCGAGCGACTGCGACCAGTAGTTGTCCAGCCGGCCGGAGAGCCGGACGTGAACGACGCCACCCGATCGCTCCTTAACGATTTCCACTGGAATCCCCAATGACGTCTTTCGCCGACCGCACCAGCGCCGGAGGAAGCGTGATGTCGAGTGCACGCGCGGCATCGAGATTGACGATCAGGCGCGTCCTGGCGAAATCCTCCAGCGGAATCGATTTCGGATTCTCACCGCGGATGATGCGCGCCGCGAGGTGGGCGGCGTGGCGGCCGGCGTCGTTGTAGTCGCGGGCCACGACCACCATCGCTCCGCCGATGGCCTGCGACTTTTGAAACGCGAAAACCGGCACGTGCGCGCGCCGCGCGGCTTCGCTGATGCTACCGAACGCGGATGCGGTGAGGTTCCCCGGAATCTGCAGCACCGCATCGATGTCGCGCGACATGAGAGCGGCCGAGGCGTCGGGGACGTCCGTCGCAGTTTCAGCGGGAACGTAGACGACCTCGAAGCCGGCGCGCTTCGCCGATTCGTCGAGCGCGATCTTCGCGTTGACCATGTTCGTTTCCGCGGGACAGTAGAGCGTCCCCAGTTTGTGGATGGAAGGGAAGTGCGTCTTGAGCAGCGACAGCGCCTCGTCATTCGCCGGCAGGAGACTGACGCCGGTGACGTTCGGCGCATGATCGGTGTTGCTCTTCCCGGCGCCGGCCTTCAGCCCTGAAGAAACGTAGTTGTAGACCACCGGAATGTTTTCCGCGCGCCGCAACGCCGCCTGAAGCGTCGGCGTCGAGAAGGTGATCAGCATATCCGCCCCGCCGGTAACCGAGGCATCGATGAGCGCGGAAACGGTGGTCATGTCCCCCTGGGCGTTGAGGATTTTCGCCTCGTAGTCGCGCCCATCTTCGAGTCCCGATTCGCGAAGCCCATCCAGCACCCCGCGCTCCGCATCCTTGACGTCGATGACGTCGTTGTACTGCACGAAGTAGATCTTCCACCTGTGCTTTGCGGCCAAGCGGCGAGCCGCCCTCTCCCGATGCTGAAGATCAGAAACGAGCAGGATGGCCGAAGCCGCCGCAACGACGGCGAAGCCGAGGGCGATTCTGCGAAGGGAGTTGAGCACCGGACGCGGCTATGGTCTTCTGCGTAGCCGCGCGCGTCAAGATGAGATCAGTAGCGGGAGTGGGAATCACCACGTCGACGATCCCCATTCGGAGTGGCAAGCCTCTGGTATGCGGCAGTAGGTCTACGAAACACTCGAACTATCGAGCCATCCCTGGAGGATGGCGAATCGTACGAGGGCGGCTCTGCTCGTGATGCCCAGACGCTGCATGATCTTCGTCTTGTGGCTTTCGACCGTCTTCACCGTGATGCTGAGAGCAGACGAAATTTCCTTGTTCGTGTAGCCGTGCGCCACCATGGTGGCGATCTGCTGCTCGCGATTCGTCAATGACCGGATGTGTGAGGGTGAACGGCGGTTGACGCCTGCCTCGGCGACTTTGCCGGCGATCGCGGCGTCGAGGTACGTGCCTCCGTGTGCCACGGTGCGGATCGCTGCGAGGAGCGTCTCGGCAGCTGTCTGCTTCAGCGCGTAGCCGGTCGCTCCGACCTGCAGCATCTGCTGCACGTAACCATGTTCCGTGTGACG
>DATART010000008.1:0-4450 GCA_036264035.1 Thermoanaerobaculia bacterium
CCTACACGATCACCGACGGGTTGGGGAACGTTGAGGATTTTCAACCGATCGTCTTGCTCGGAGCCGATCCCGAGTCTCGGAACCCACACGCGCAACTGCAATCGATGCGGTCAGCGGCACAGTACCTCGCGGATCGCGTCATCGTCGTCGACTCCATCACGCGCAGCAGCCGCCATACACACTAGGAGAATCATGAATCGACACACTGCACTTTTCCTCGCCGCCAGCTTTCTGGCCATCAACGGATGCGCGACGCACACGCGCACGACAACACCCGTTGCTCTCAATGTCACCTCGGACACGGCGACCGACAGCTTCGTGAAGCAGGTCCACGACATCACGCTCGATGCCATCGAGCAGCAGGTTCCGAACGCGCATCCAATGGCGGTCAACATGAAGCTGGACGTGACCGCGCGGACGCTAAGCACGCCGAGCATGGCCATGACCTTTTCGCAGCCGGTCAATCAAACGCGGCCCGTGGCAACAATCAGCTCCGAAAAGTGGACCGACGGGGCACCGCCGACGGTGCCGGTGAACCATTCCGTCTTTGGCACCGACATCTCGCAGCAGATCACCGGCTTTCGCGTCGCCTACACGATCAGCGACGCCGCCGGAAAGGTCGTCGAGTCGAATCAGTTGCTGCTCGACAACGGCCAACTCGTCGACGCCGCGTCGCATACGGCCCTCAAAGCGCGGCAGGGGCTTGTCGCCGACGCCGCCAGCTTTCTCGCGTCACGCGTAAAAGCGCTCAGCCGGTAGAACCTTCCCCCATTTCGAAGCGAAGGAGAAAGAGTCATGGAACGTCGATCGATCGTCGCCCTCGTATTCGTCGCAGCTGCCTGTGCCCACGCGTCCCGCAACGCCGCTGTCCATGTGACCGTGAATGCCTCTGAGGGCGTGGCCCGCCGCGTCGACACGCCCGCGCTCCAGCGCGTGACGGAGGAGGAAGTCCAGCGCAGTGGCTCCGCGCGGCCGCTGACGCTGACCGTCTTCTTCGATTCCTTTGGTTTCGTGGAGCGGCCGTATGGACCGGATCAGCAGACGCATGGCTCCAAGACGCTCGTCACTCCGCAGGCGGTGTCGGATCTCTCGGCCACCCCGTGGGAGGACGGACTCATCGTCCAGCATGGCGATGACGCCAGGGCCGGCTCGATCGAGAACCGCCACTATCGGCGCGAGGTGGTTGTCGGCACGTACACGATCAGCGACGAGACGGGCAAGGTGATCGAGCAGCGGCCGGTCGTCGTCGGCGCGACGAGTCCGGAAATTGCGATGCTGCCGCTTCAGGTGCGGTCGACGCAGACGACCGGCCACTACCTGGCCTCGCGAGTCGCTGCGGTGAGCAGATGAAGCGGTCGTTCGTCCTCGCGATCGCGTTCGCGTTGATGCCTCTTACGGTGACGGCCGCCGGCCACGTATCGGCGGCCGATCTCGCCGCGATCCGCGCCGTGCTCGACGAGCAAGCCGCCGCATGGAACCGCGGCGACATCGACGGCTACATGGCCGGATACGCCCAAAGCGACGACACGATGTTCGTCGGCACCGACGTCACGCGCGGCTGGACGAAAGTCCGCGACCGCTACAAAGCCAAATACGATTCGCGCGCGAAGATGGGGACTCTCGTCTTCTCAGACCTCGATCTCCGTCCGCTCGGCGCCGACGACGTCATCGTCACCGGCGCCTGGAAGCTCACGCGCGAAGCCGATACGCCACACGGCCGCTTCACGCTGATCTTTCATCGCCGCCCGGAAGGGTGGCGGATCGTGTACGACCATTCGTCCTAGTTCCCAGGCCTACCGGAACGACACCGGAATGTCGTCCATCGTCAGCACGCCTGGACGCGCGCTCACTACGCGCGGGATCGAATTCACCACCATCGCTGCCGTGGCGCGATCGCCGTGGATACCGCCTTTGATCTCCATCTCCACATTCGGTACGCCATGCACGATCACGCGATCGGCCGCGACGTCCTCGGCGCCGACGTACATGCGCAATTCGAGGCTCACGTTGATCCTGCCCTTGCCGTAGATCGTCTGATGCACGCCGGCAACCTGGCCGGGCGCGCAGGTCAGGTACTGCGTCTTCACCTCGCGCTGCGCGATGATCGGCTCGATTTTCTCGTCGCTGACCGAGTCGAACTCCACGCCGAGGCCGTTGCCGACCATCATCAATGACTCGCGAAGGCCCATGTGCTTGATCTTGCCGGCGTCGACGGCGGCGCGAAATTCATCCGGCGTCATCCCCGCGCCGACCTTGCGCTGCAGCGGTTCGCGGCGCGTCGAAGCGTTCTGGATACGGATGATCTCGACCGCATCGATCTGCTGGCACACCGAGGTCACCGTCAGCGGCAGCTTGTCCATGACGAAGCCCGGATTGACGCCGGTGCCGAGCAGCGTGACGTTCTTTGCGCGCGCGACCTGCTGCAACTCTTCGCGAATCAGATGGTCCAGCGGGAAGGAGAGCTCCTCGCACGTCGAGACGACGTGGCAGCCGCGCTCGAGAAGATCCTTGAGCTGTCCGGAAACGTCGCGCAGCCGCGAGCCGGTGGAGTGGCAGACCACGTTCGGATGTCCCGTAATCTCGCGGGTCACCTTGACGCCGACTTCGCGATCGAGTCCGATCACCTCGCCGAGGTCCTTGCCGACCTTGTTCGGATCGACGTCGACGGCGGCGACGACCTGGATCCACGGTTTTGTCAGCAGCAGCCGGGCGATCTCCGCCCCAATCGGTCCGATTCCGTACTGCGCCACTGTGATCGGTTGAACAGGATTCATGAATGCTCCTCCGCGAAAAGTGGCGCGCATTGTAATGAAGAGCGCAGGGCAACGAGTCCGTATCCCTGATAATTGAGCCATGCGCATCCGCGTCGGCACCAGCGGCTACAGCTACAAAGAGTGGAAGGGAACCTTCTATCCGGACGATCTTCCCGCCGCGAAGATGCTTCCGTATTACGGCGAGCGCTTCGACGCCGTCGAGATCAACAACACCTTCTACCGGATGCCGGACGCGAAGATGGTCGCGAAGTGGGGCGAGCAGGTGCCGGACGGATTCACGTTCGTGCTCAAAGCGCCGCAGAGGATCACGCATCACAAGAAACTCACCGACGCGAGCGCGGACGTCAACTATCTATTCGAAGCCGCGGCCACCCTCGGCACGAAGCAGGGGCCGATCCTCTTTCAACTTCCGCCGTTTTTGAAAAAAGACGCGGCGCGATTGCACGAGTTCGTCGCCGAGCTGCCGGAGCAGGGGAGGGTCGCCTTCGAGTTTCGCCACGCATCGTGGTTCGACGAGGAAATCTACGCCATCCTCCGCGAGCGCGACATCGCCCTCTGTGCCGCCGACACCGACGAAGTTACCGACGCCGACTCGCTGCTCGTGCCGACCGCGTCGTGGGGCTACATGCGTCTGCGCCGCACCGAGTACAGCGCCGAAGAGCTCGAAGCATGGGCGGAGCGCGTGCAGCGGCAGGCGTGGGACGACGCGTACGTCTTTTTCAAGCACGAGGACGAAGGCAAAGGGCCGCGCTTCGCGGTGCAGTTCCGGGAGCTGCTTCGCTGAGGCAAGCCTTCGTTGACGGCGCGCCGCACCATCGCTACGCTTCGCAGCCGTGTCGTTGCTGCGGAGCCTGATGGTGTTCTCGACGTTGCTCACGTTGAAATACGTGAGCAAACTCTTTTACTCGCATGACTTCGCATGGGTCGGCGACGTTCCGCCGAAGCCATGGAGTCACATCCGTCTCGTGGCTTTCCTCAATCACACCAGCCTCTTCGAGCCGGTCTTCCTCGGCGGCGTTCCGAATAGCTTCGTCTGGCGCCTCGCCGCGCACGGCGTCGTGCCGGCGGCGGACAAGACCACCGGCCGGCCGCTGGTCGGCATGATCTTCAAATTCGTCGCGCATCACGTCGTGGCCATCACGCGCGAGCGCGATCACACCTGGTTTCAGCTCCTGAACAAAATCGATCCGCATTCGATGGTCATCATCCTCCCCGAGGGGCGGATGAAGCGTGAGAACGGGCTCGATCTGCATGGAAACCCGATGAGCGTCCGCGGCGGCATCGCCGACATCCTGCTGGCCATGAAGCAGGGGAGGATGCTCATCGCGTACAGCGGCGGACTCCATCACGTGCAGTTTCCCGGCGGCTTCCCGCGCATCTTCAAAACCGTGAGGCTGCGGCTGGAGATCGTCGACATCGCCGCGTACATCGACGAAATGATGCGCAATGGCGGCGCGGATCAGTTCAAGAAGAACGTGATGCGCGATCTCGACAGGCGCCGCGATTTCTACTGCCCCGAAGAGCCGCTGCGCAAGACCGCCTGAAACTCATCGAGCGGCATCGGCTTGCTGAAGAGGAACCCCTGGATATAGTCGCATCCCATGTCGCGCAGGAACTCGAGCTGATCGCGATGCTCGATCCCTTCCGCGATCACTTTCATGTCCAGCTCATGCGCG
>DATART010000006.1:0-12276 GCA_036264035.1 Thermoanaerobaculia bacterium
GCGACGAGCGCGCGAGCCACTCGGGGTTGGACGCCGGTCACTGGCCGGTGAGCCACAAGTTCTGTGCACCTTCCAATTGGACACGCGCTCGTACTACCGATTCGTTTCTGGGACGCCTTGTGCGTCAGGGGCCGCTCGATCGTTGCGCTCGAACAGGCCTTGATCCTGATGGGTGACTGGTGCGGATCATCGATCCGACACCGCTCGACCGAGACACCGGGACTGCTTGAATCATCGCGTCACTGACAACGAGTCCATCGATTACGGCGGCTCGCGCCGCAGGGGATTCGCCCGCCCATATTGACAACGCCTGCTAATGGGTGACCCCCTTCGAATCTGAGCCCGCTCCTACATCACTTCTCTTCTTCGGGGTCACACCTTCGATCCTTCTGCAACATCCGAAGGTCTGCCCCCCGCATCTCGCTTAGTCCGAGCCAAATCCCGACAGCCAGCGACCGCTATTGGCCGTCGTCATTCCTTCGTCTTGCCGTTCCTACAGCTGGTAGAGCAAGTAGCGCACGATCTTCCATTCCGAGGGGATTTCGGCCGAATTAGGTCCACGATTCGGAGATTCCTCGGAATTTCATTGCAACCGAGGGAACCTCTGCGCATATGGCACGACCACTTCGTATCGAGTTTCCCGGCGCCGTCTATCACGTCACGTCCCGTGGCAACGAAAAGCGTCCCATCTTCAAGAACGATGGCGATCGCAAAGCGTTTCTGGCCTTCCTGGGAGAGGCGGCAAAACGGTTCGGCTGGAGTATCACGGCTTGGGTCCTCATGACGAACCATTTCCACCTTGTACTGCAGACGCCGGAGCCGAATCTCTCACGCGGAATGCACTGGCTCAACGGCTCCTATGCAGGCTGGTTCAACCACGAGCATAAGAGATGGGGACACCTATTCGGCGGCCGTTTCAAGGCGTTTCTGGTCGAGAAAGAGGCGTATTTCAATGAAGTTCTGCGATACGTCGTTCTCAACCCCGTGCGAGCCGGGTTGGCGGCCAGCCCGGAAAAATACCGGTGGTCGAGTTATCGGAGCACCGCCGGACTCGACGCCGCCCCCGACTGGCTTGACGTAAATGCCGCGCTCGCGCCTTTCGCTCCTGATATTGAGCTGGCGCAGACCTACTACCGCGAATTTGTGGCGGCCAAGATAGGCTCCACAGACTGTTTATGGGACGAATTGATCAACGGCATCTATCTCGGGACGGAGACGTGGGCGAAGAAGATGCGCAAGGTCATTGAAACAAAGCCACGGTCGACGGACCACCCGCGGCTACAGCGAACCGTGGGACGTCCAAAGATGCATGAAGTGGCCGCCGCGGTTGCCCAAGCAGCGAAGGTCGCGACGTCTGTGATCCGCGAGGGCCGCGGCGGACCGCTACGTCGGCTGGTGGCCTGGATTGGCTGGCACGAGGGGTTGGTGACGCTTCGCACGATCGCAGCGTCGCTACGCCTTCGTAGCGAGGGCCATGTATCAGGTCTGATCCGACGATGTGACCGCGAATTCGGCACCGACCCGAGCTTGCTCAACTGTCTCGACCAAGCACTTGCCATCGTGCGGACCTAACGAACGCATAGCGGTCGAGCGCTTCATCGCGCCGTAAAGCACCCATCGGCTAGACGTCTGTTCGGATGTGCCCGCATGCGCGTGTGTAGGCGCCTCAAACAGCAAAATCTCCTTATTCTTGGGTGTCACGACGGTTCCTTCGAATGATCGAGAGTCTTTACCTTTGATCGACCATCACGGCCCATGCCGGTTATGCGGATTCGGGGTCACACCTTCGATCTATGTCTCGATTCAAAGGTGTGACCCCGAATCCCGAGCGCCGCAGGTATTTCGAAGGTGTGGCCCCATCGCGGCGTGTGCGCGCGCCGCGGGGCGCAGTAGAATGCGGTTCCAAAAACATGGGCCGATACGAAGAGCGAGACGATTCGTACGATCTCCTGAATCAGTATCTTCACGAAATCGCGCAGGTGCCTCGGCTGACGCCGGAGCGGGAGCGCGAGCTGGGGAAGCGCGTTCAGGAAAATGACAAAGCGGCGCTCGAGGAACTGGTCAAGGCGAACCTTCGCTTTGTCGTTTCGTACGCGAAAAAGTACCGCAACTCGCACGTGCTCTTTCTCGATCTGATCAACGAGGGCAACATCGGTCTGATCCACGCGGCGAAGAAGTTCGATCCCGACAAGAACGTCAAATTCATTACCTACGCTGTGTGGTGGATCCGCCAGTCGATCCTGCATGCGCTGTCGGAGCAGGGCGGCGCCTTCCGCCTTCCGCCGAAGCGCGCGAATCTGATGTACCGCCTGGAGCGGGCCATCGCGGCTGCCATGACGGACGGCAAACAGATTCCGACCGCGGACGAGCTGGCGGCGGAGTTGGGCGTATCGGTGAAGGAAGTGCAGACGCTGCTTCGTGCTAACAGCGACAACTTTTCGCTGAATGCGGAGCTCGACGATGAGTCGCATACCGAGCTCGCCGACATGATCGAGCAGACCTCGGTTCCATCCGCCGAGGACACGATGCAGGTGCAGGGGCGGCGCGAGGAATTGCTGGCGCATATGTCTGAGCTGTCGCCGAAGGAGCGGCTCGTACTCAGCCTTCGGCATGGCGTCACCGACAACGTGCCGAAGCGGCTCGACGAACTGGCGGCCTTTCTCAATCATCCGCGCGAGAAAATTGTGGCCGTGCTGAATGCCGCGAAGAACAAAGTCTGCGGCGCCTTGTCGATCACGCACAGCGAGCTCGCGCAGCTGTTGCTCTACACGAATCCGAACGCGAAGGCGTGGTGGCGATTCTGGTACGAGCTCGGCGATCTCGATGAAGGGATGACGCCGCAGATCGCGCGGGAGCGGATGCCGGCGCTCGAATCGCTCAAGCAGCAGGGCGCGGTGCAGAAGATGGTCGAGTCGCTGCCGATCGAGGAGAAGACGACCCTGCGGCTACGGTACGGCGTGCTGCAGGACGACGAGCTGACGCTGCGCGACATCGGCGAGATCCTCGGACTCTCGCGCGAGCGGGTGCGCCAGATCGAGTCGCGCGCCGAAGCGAAGTGTCGCCGCAGCGTCAGACGGCGCTAGCCCGCACGGCCGGCAGCATTTGATGCCAAGGCTCGGTCACGAGCGGCTGAAGGCTTCGCTACTGCTTTTCAGAAGCTCCGCCACCGGAACTCCGGCACGTTCCAGCGCTTCGAAGGTTCCGACGTCGCTCCAGCCAAAGTCGCCGCGGATGGCGGCAACATTCGGCGCTTTCTCCATCAGCGCGTAGTCGATGGAAATCGACGGCATTGCCTCGTAGTGCTCCACGCGCTTGCCGGGATCGCCGCTACTGACGATGCGATCCGCGAGCGTGGCGATCTCCGGCGCGGTAGTTTCGAGAGCGCGGCGGAAGGCGCTGGCGCGCCAGACGAACATCGCGGCGTTCCACAAATAGTTGCCCGCGTGAACGAAGTCTTCGGCGGCTTGTTGCGACGGTTTCTCGGCAAAGCGGCGCAGTTCATTCACGCCGGATTGGATCTCATCACCGAGCTCGAGGTAACCGAAGCCCGTGTTGGCCTCGGTCGGTTTGATGCCAATCGCGACGAGATGATCGTTCGATGCCGCAAATTCGTAGGCGCGCGACAACACGCGGACGAATTCATCCTCGTCGCCGATGAATGCATCGGATGCCAGCACGGAGATGACCGGATTCCCGAACGCCGCCTCGATCGCATAACAACAGACCGCGATGGCAGGGCCTGTGTTCCGCCTCGCCGGCTCGGTCAATATGTTGACTTCCGGTACGAGAGGCAGTTGCGCCGCGCATTTCGACGCGTACTGCTCGTTGGTTGAAATGAAGATCGACGATGGTTCCATCAGCCGAGCCACACGGCCGTACGTCTTCTGCAGCAACGACGCGCCGTCGAAGATGCGCAGGAACTGTTTCGGATTGTCGTCAGATGACAGCGGCCGCAGGCGCGAGCCGACGCCGCCGGCCAGGATCAAGGCGGTGCGGATAGACATCCGCCAAGCTTAACGAGTCTCCGGCTCCCGGTACATTCCTCCGGTGGCGAAACGCGGCGACATGTTCGACGATCGCCGCATACCGAAGGTGTATGCCCTAACGCGATTCCGTGACGAATGGGTCGGGGCTACCGATCGGGGGCTACCGATCGGGGTCACACCTTCGAATTTCGCGTAGACCAAAGGTGTGACCCCAACAACATGATCACAATAACAACACCGAAAGTCGTGACCTTCGACGAATGCACATTCGAAGGTGTGACCCCTAGCTGCGATCGGTGACGATGCCTCAGGATGCGGGGAGCGGCGCGCGGACGACGGCAGGCGAAGGCGAAGCATTCGCTTCAACGCTGGCCACCAACTCCGCGCTCGTACTTGGCTTTTTGCCAATCGCGATCAAACTCAATCCACTTTTCGGCCGCTCGCCATCGAGCGCTTTCAGCAGCGGAACGAGGCGATCGAAAATTTTCGATTGCGCCGCCGGCAGCGCATTGCGTTTGAAGATCGTCGAGTTCAGTCGCCAGGCCAGTTTCGCCACGCGATTCTGGTAGACCGCGTCCTCGACTTCGAATCCGGCCGCCTGCAGCATTGCCATCAATTCACTGCGTTCGTAGCGGCGCTGATGGCCGATGCCGCGGTCGAGCGTGCCGAAGAGATCTTTCCCGGCGGGGACAAAGATGATGACGCGCCCGCCCGGCATGAGAAGTTGCCAGGCGTGCCGCAGAGCCGCGGCGTCGTCTGAGGTGTGCTCGAGGACATTGATGCAAAGGATCGTGTCGAACTCGTGGCTCGCAAGATTGAGCGCGTCATCGCGATCGAGATCGAGCCGATCGACGAGCATTCCCGGACGCCGGCGAAATGCGTTGCGGAGACGGTCGATGTAGGGCGTCTCCTTGTCCGTCGCCACGATCAGTTCGCGGCCGTAGAGAAACCGCGTCATCGTTCCCGATCCCGCGCCGACTTCGAGAACGCGCTGCCCAACGTACGGCGCCACGCGCTCCCAGATCCATTTGTTGTAGCGCTTCAGCGAGCCGCGGCGGCGCAGCGTTTTGTAGGTCTTCGGCTCGCTCGAGGGATCGTCGAACAGGCCGTAGCGGAAGATCGTCCAGATGGCGCTGAAGCCGTCCTTCCAATTGATCTTCTTCCCTTCCCAGTAATCGCGGCCGTAGTACGAGATCGGCACCTCGAAGATGCGATAGCCGCGCCGCGCCACCTTCGCCGTGATCTCCGGCTCGATGCCGAAGCGGTTCGATTTCAGATTGATCGACTGGATGACCTCGCGGCGGAAAACCTTGTAGCAGGTCTCCATGTCGGTGAGATCGAGATTGGTCGTGCAGTTCGAAAGGAATGTCAGCAGATTGTTGCCGAGGCGGTGCCAGTAAAGCATCACGCGCCGGGGGTAGCCTTCGAAGCGCGAGCCGAAGACGACGTCCGCGTGACCATCGACGATGGGTTGAATCAGCTTCGGATATTCGTGCGGGTCGTATTCGAGATCCGCATCCTGGATCAGCACGATCTCGCCGATCGCCTCGGCGATCCCGCGACGGATCGCGGCGCCCTTGCCCATGTTCACCGGCTGGAAGACGTGGCGGATCTGCGGATGCTGTTTCGCCAGCGCGGCCACGACGCCGGCGGAGCCGTCGGTCGACTTGTCATCGACGACGATGATCTCCTTCTCGATCGGGACTTCGATCACATGCCGCAGCAGTTCCGCGACCGTCGAGCGCTCGTTGTAGCAGGGGATGACCACCGACAACAGCGGTGGTTTCTGAGGAGAGTCCGGCATTGGATCGCGTATTGTAAGCTGTTGAAAACGATGACTGATTCAGCGGTCGAGCCACACGAAACGAATGAGGCGCTCCGAAAGTTCCTGCACATCGGAATGGGCTTTGGCGCGCTGGCACTGGCGCGGATTCCGTGGCGTTACGCGGCATTGATCTGCGCGGCGGCGGTCATCGGCAACTGGCTGTTGCTGCATCGCATCGTCGGCCGCCGCGTCTCTCGCAACGAACGCGGCTGGGACAACGGCCTCGTTCTCTACCCGTTCGCGGTGCTCGTACTGGTCGTCACGTTCAACTGGCATATCGAGATCGCCGCGGTAGCGTGGGTGCTCATGGCGTTCGGCGACGGATTCTCGACGGTCATCGGAAGGCGGCTGCCGCTGGCGCCGCTGCCGTGGAATGGAACGAAGTCGTGGGGCGGCTTCGCGGCGTTCGTCCTCTTCGGCGGCCTCGCGGCATTCGGAATCGCGCGCGTGTTCGGCGCGCCGCACGACGTTGCCATCGCCGCGGCGGTCATCGTGAGCGCGATCGTTGAGACGCTGCCGCTCGGAATCGACGACAACCTGAGCGTGCCGTTCATCGCCGCGGCCGTGCTTGCGGCGATGGCAATCAAGCCGATCGTCACTCTTTCCGCTCCGCCGCCGATCGCATGGCCATGGATCGTCATCAACACCGTGCTTGCGATTGGCGGCTACGTCATTCGCGGAGTCGACCTTTCCGGTGCCGTGGTGGGATGGTTCCTCGGCTGCATCATCATCATCGGCGGCGGTCCTCCGCTCTACGTCGCGTTGCTCGCGTTCTTCATCATCGGCACGCTCGCCACGAAACTCGGCTACGGCCGCAAGACGCGTGCGGGACTGGCGGAAGAGAAGGGCGGACGGCGCGGCGCATCGCACGCGTTCGCGAATGTCGGCGTTGCGGCGCTCTGCGCGGTGGCCTGCTGGCGCGGACTCGGATTCGTGCCGTTGTTCATGGGCATCGCCGCGTTGGCTACCGCGGCCGCGGATACGACAGCGTCGGAAATCGGCCAGCTTTTCGGCAGACGCGCATTTCTGCCGCTGTCGTTTCGCCCGGTGGAGCGGGGAACGGAAGGAGCGATTTCCGTCGAAGGAACGCTGGCCGGACTTCTCGCCGGATGCATCGTCGCCAGTGCGGGCACGGCGATGGCGGCGCATCATTTCCGGGCTGGGTTCATCGGCAGCGTGGCGATCTACAAATCGCACGTGATCATCGTGCTCACTCTCTGCGCGTTCCTCGGCTGCTACTTCGAATCAATCCTCGGCAGTTGGAATCGCCGCCATGGTTCGCCGATCGCGAACGGGACGCCGAACTTCGCGAACACGATGCTCGGCGCGTTCCTCTTCTGGGTGACCTGGCACTGGGTGCCGATGTTCGCCTTCGAGTTCTAGCGATCGGGCAGGCACTACACCTGCACGCCGCTTACGCATGAAATCGAGCAACGTTTCCGACGTCGTCCGCAGTTGTTACGCCGCATTTTTCTCGCGCGACCGCGCCGGCATGGAGGAGTTGCTCAGCGATGACTTCATATTCACCAGTCCGCAGGACGACCACATCGACAAGGACGAGTACTTCGTCCGCTGCTGGCCGAACAGCGGCAAGCTCAAAGATTTCAAGCTCGAGAAGCTCTTCGAGAAAGGCGACGAGGCGTTCGTCCGCTACCAGGTGACGCGGGTCGAGGACGGCGTGAAGTTCCGCAACGCCGAGTACGTAAAGTGCGCCGGCAACCGCATCGCGGAGATCCAGGTTTATTTCGGCGCCGAAGAGAAGAAATGAGGACTGGGGACGCGTCGAGCCGTAGCCGCATCCGCCTTCCCGTTCACGTATCCTCTTCGAGTGCTCCGTTCAATCATCGCCACCGCATGCATCCTCGTCGCGACGACGGTCAGTGCGATACCGCAAGCGGACAGGGTGTTGATCCAGAAGTCGGCCCGCCAGCTCACGCTCCTTCGCAATGGAAAGGCGCTCCGTTCGTATCACGTCAGCCTCGGATCAAATCCGAAAGGGGCGAAGGAGCGCGAGGGAGACGGGCGGACTCCGGAAGGGGTGTACAAGATCGACAGCCGCAACGCTTACAGCAAGTATCACCTCGCGCTTTACGTCTCGTATCCGAATGCGGCGGATCGCGCCCGTGCCCGGCGGCTGCGAGTCCGGCCGGGTGGCGAAATCATGGTCCACGGAACTCCGAACCGGTGGCGAGGACTTCGCGTCGTTTTTGAACACACCGACTGGACCAAGGGATGTATCGCAGTTTCGGATAACGCCATCGAGGAGATCTGGAAGCTCGTGCCGAATGGCACGGCGGTGGAGATCCGGCCGTAACGAAGGAGGTCGGGCGAAGAGCCTAGGAAGGCGCAGGCGCGGTCTTCGGAATCTGAATGTTCTTCCCATCCCGCCGCCAGATCATCGCGCTGATCCACCAGCTGCCGTCGCGTTCGAAGAGTTGGATGCTGTTGACGCCGCGGTTGATGACGTCGCCGGCGCGGGTCCAGCGCGTTTCGTAGGCGCTCAGGACGTGGGCGATATTCGCGAACTGGTGAGTCTCGCGCCAGATCTCTCGCTCCCAGAAACTGGGGAGGACGCCGGAGTCGATCATCGACTCGAAATTCCGGCGGAAGGACTCGACGGTGAATTCGAAGACGCTGTCGTCATTCACGCGGACGAAACGCGCGTTCGGCGCGAAAATCTCCGACTCGCGTTTCCAGTCAGGCCGCGTGCCCGGCTCAAAGGAAACGTTCTCGTACATTGCCGCGATCACTTCGTCGATATTCATCGCGGCGCATTCTCGCAGTACTCGCGCGTCACGCGATGACGAAACGCGAACACCTTGCGCAGGCGCGGCCTGATCACGATGCCGTCGATCGCACGGCCGAGGAGACCGAAGGGAGGCGTGTAGTCGATGTCGTCGATGAGGATCGCGCCATCGGGATGCGCCTCGACGATATGGCGATGCCGCCAGCTCCGGAAGGGACCGCGCACTTGCCGGTCTTCGAATGAATGCGGCGGATCGTACGCGGTGTGCAGCGACTCGAACGTCACCCACAGAAATACGATGCGGATTTTGACGATGGTGCGGCTGCCCGCCTCGAGGCTGGGCGCGGTCTGAAGCACGCGAATCTTCTGGCCGGGTGGAAGCAGTCGACGGAACGCGTCGGACAGTTCGTGAAACGCGAAGAGCTGTCCGGGAGTGGCGCGGATGACGCTGCGGGCGGTGAAGTGAAGCAACACGCTCGCATCGTAGCGCCGACGGCTCGTCGGCTGGACCGCCAGCCAACAAGCGCGAACGCCCGGCGGCGAAGCCGGCGTAAGGACCGTAGCCCGCCGGTTCACCGGTGGGTCAGCAGGTGTCGTTCGTAGGGTGATCCCGCCTTGGCGGGCGAGAGGAAGCTTTCTTTCGCCCGTTAAAACGGGATCACGAGATTGCGCGACCTTGAAACCCCCAGCTCGAAGCTGGGGGCTACGGTCCTTACGACGGCTACGCCGCCGGAAGATTCGTGGAACTTCGGAATCACGGATCCACTAATCACTAGTCCACTTCGGCACCGGCTTGCCCGCCCAGACCCAGGCGATGAAATCGACCAGTGGGGGAGTTCCGCCGAGCTTGCGGATGCGGGTGTTGACCTGTCCGCGGTGATACGTCGAATGCGAAGGGAGTTGGAGCAGCGTTTCGCCGAGGGTCGATGGATGCGCGGTAAAGCCGGCCCGTTTGGCGAAGTAGGCGGACCAGGGGAGGACCAATTCGCCGTCGACCGCTTCGACAGAAAGCGAAGCGATGTACCCCGGCGCGACCGCGTAGAACGCGCGGCCGAGCTCGCGGACGGCGTCGAGGGCGGGATAGTTGTCCGCTCCGGTGAAGACGACCTCCTCGCCGCGCCATGCCTGCAGGAAGGCATGCTGCGTCGCGTGGATGTGGTACAGCCGATCGTGCAACGTTTTGTCGTTCGAGGCCGCGGCGCAATCGTTGACAGCGCGCCACACCATCGCGTCGGCCCATTCCATGTGCGCGAACAGCGGACGGACCGCATCGAGCATCGTCATGCGATCGGCTGCGGACGGAGCGGCGTCTCCAGCTTGACCAGGCCGTCGAGCAGATGCTCATCGACGTTGCGGTCGATCGTCCGCACAAGCGTCAGCACGCGTTCGACATGTTGGATGACGACGAGCAGCGCGCCGTAGATCGGCTCTCCCTTCGATCGCTCGCCGGTGTGGAACGGGAAGCGGCGGCCGATGAGGTGCGGGTCGAGCGAGTTGAGGCTGGAGACGGCCTGATTCACGCCCCAGTGAATGCGGTCGCCGAGGTCGTGAGGAGGATGATTCGTGCGCGCGTGGCGGGCGGCCTCCGACAGGCGGTCGATGGCCCGGCAGAGTGCGCGGAACTCATTCTCGATCGTCGTCTTGCGCGCGTCGTCCGAGGCGAGATGTGAAAACGCGGTGAAGAGAATTTCGATCCGGCGGCGCAGTTCCTGGTCGAGTTTCCAGGCCATCCACTCCGCCGATGGGACGTGCCGCATCGGCTCATTGCGAGCCCATGTTTCGAGCGACGGCCGCGGCGCGGCGGTCTGCTCTGCGTCAGTTGCGAGCATGCTGGTCATCTGTTAGGGTCACGCACCTATGAATCCTGACCCGACGCAGTTCGAGGAGCCGATTCTGCAGCTCCGGCGTCGAATCGAGGAAGCCACCGCGGCTGAAGGGGATCCGGGCCAGCTTGCGGCGCTTGGGGCAGAGCTTACCAAACTCGCCGACGAAATTTACGCCAACCTTACGCCGTGGCAGAAGACGCTCGTGGCCCGCCATCCGCAGCGGCCGTACACACTCGACTTCATCGGCTACCTGTTCGACGAATGGACCGAGATCCACGGCGACCGTAAGTTCTCGGACGATCCGGCCATCGTGGCCGGCTTCGCGCGATTCCGCGGCAACGCCTGCGCGATCATCGGCCATCAGAAGGGGCGCAACACGAAGGAGAAGATCCACCGCAACTTCGGCCAGCCGCGCCCCGAGGGATTCCGCAAGGCGCTTCGGGTGATGAAGCTGGCCGAGAAGTTCAACCTGCCGATCTTCACTTTCATCGACACCCAGGGCGCCTACCCCGGCCTCGGCGCGGAAGAGCGCGGACAAGCCGAGGCGATCGCCGTCAACCTGCGTGAAATGGCCATGCTCAGCGTGCCGGTGATCGTGATCGTGATCGGCGAGGGCGGCAGCGGCGGAGCGTTGGCGCTCGGCGTCGGCGACCGCGTCTTCATGCTCGAGCATGCCGTCTACTCGGTGATTTCTCCCGAGGGATGCGCGGCCATTCTCTGGAAAAATCCGTCGGCGGCGGCGGAAGCTGCAGCGGCGATGCGCATCACCGCGTCAGACCTCAAGCGGCTGGCCATCATCGACGACATCGTCCCCGAACCGAACGGCGGCGCACACGCCGATCCCGCCAAGGCGGCCGAGCTCCTCGCGCCCTACCTCGAAAAAGCGCTGAAAGAGCTGATGAAGCTAAAGCCGTCGGCGCTTCCGGAAGAGCGCTACAAGAAATTCCGAAAAATGGGGATGTTCGAGAAGGGCTGAGCGGCAAACGCCACGACATCCCGAACGAATAACGGAAATGCTTAACGTCCCTGCAAGCGTCGCAATGCGGCTGTCTTCAGCGCCATGTTCGTTCCGGCTCGGGCGATGGAACGAACCTCGGACTCGGGCAGCGTCGGCAGGATGCGCAGCGCGAAGGCGGGTGGGGTCTTGGCGTTGTGAATGAGGCCGAGGCGGACGTCGAGGCTGGCCATCCACTGAGCCGCCTTCATGATCACGTCGGCGATCTGGTAGGTCAGGAAGGACGATTTCGCCAGGCGCGCTACCTCATCGACGGTCAGACGCGGATTGCGGAGAAGGGAGAGGAGCACGCGCGGATCGTTGTCCTGAAGGAGCAGTGCGCGTTCGGTTCGATCGGCCTTGACTGCGAGGAGAAGTTTTTCCATCTGTGAAAGCGCGCGGATTCGATCCCAGACGTTCTGTCTCTTCTCCGGCGTCTCCTCCGATGAATCGTCGGCGGGTTTTGCCATCAGGCGCCCGAGATGTTCGTCGGCGTTGCCATCGATCGCGAGCGCGATTGCGTTCGGAAGATTCGCCACGACCGTCGCGCGTGCGAATGATTCGCCGCCCCATGGACCGCGCAGCGTTACGAGGAGAGTCGCGTTGAGCGCGACGGTTTCGGTCGTCTCCAAACGCAGACCGCCCATCGAAAGGTTTGCGCGATGTTCCTCGCGCAGTTCCTCTTCACTCTCGAACTCGACAAGGAACGCAGCAGAGGCAGAGCGGGTGACATTCATAGCGAACAGACTACAAATCGACGGTCAAGCAGTAAACCCGTGTCCTGCACCGCATCGCTTTAACGGGAAACGCACTTCTGTCAGTATGTCCGGTAAGGAGGCTACAAATGCCAGATCCAGTTGGGACTTTCTACACCGGTACGTACCAGGACGGCGGGGACA
>DATART010000058.1:0-18311 GCA_036264035.1 Thermoanaerobaculia bacterium
CCTCGTCGTAACGCCCCAGATAGCGCAGCGTGCTGGCGCGGTCTTTCCACGCGGTGCCGCGCATCTGAGCGAGGAGGACGCCGGGATACTGGCTCGGCGCCAGCGATTCCGCGATCGAGGCGGAGAGGTTCGCGATTGCCAGCGCTTCGCGCGGCTTGCGGTGCAGCCGCCGCCGTACTTCCTCGCTCATCTGCTCCAATGCCGCGTTATTGCGCAAGTCGGGCATCTCGGCGAGGCGCGACCACTCATCGGCCGGTGTGTCGCGCAGATAGCGCGCCACGACGTCCGACGAATCGTCGCGCTCGCGTTCGAGTTTTTCGGCGATCGACGTGAACTCCCGCTCGCGATGGCGCCGGGCGGCCGGATCGAACGGCACTACATTCGCGGCAAAGCGCTCGCGGCAGGCAGAACATTCAGCGAGATGGGCCACGTCGTCCGAGTGCGTCATTTGTCTTTCCTCGCGCGCAACCCTTCGAAAATTTCCTCAGCGCGTTGCAGGCATTTCGCCACCAGCTTCTGCATATATTTCGACGTAACGTTCTCCTGGTCCGCGATTTCCTTGATCGAATAGCCCTCGAAGTAGCGAAGGCGCAGGATGTTCGCCCAGCGCGTCGGCATCGCCTCGAGCACTTCGGCGACGGCGATGCTGTTCGGCAGGTCGGTCAGCACGTCGCGCGACCGCGGATCGGGACGCTCTGCCGCGACTTCGGTATCCAGCTGCTCGGTATTGCGCCCCTGTTTGCGCCAGTAATAACGGCTGGCGTTGCAGATCGCGCCGATCAGCCAGTGATGAAGGTCGCGGACGTCGTCAAAGTGTCTGATTAACGAGAGGAAAACCTCGTGCGCCAGCGCCTCGGCGTCGACCGCCGGAACCTGAAACTTCCGCACCGCCAGCGACACGAGGAGGCCACAGTTTTCTTCATAAATACGCGTAAAGAGATTCGCGTCAAACTCTCCGGGCGGCGGAGGCGGCGGCCGCGGCGGCGGCTGCGGCTCATTGATGGCATCAGGCACCATCGGCGGCATTTCGAATGCCGGTGGCGTCGGCTCGTCGGGCGGTTTCGGATTGTCAGGAATCTCGAAACGATAACACGCGTGAAAGCCGCGGAAAAGGCTTTCGCAGGAACGCTGCGCTTCGCCGTGGCGTGTGCAAAATATTTCTCACAAGCAGGGTAGCAAAACCGGCACTTTCGTCACGCTTAGGAATGAGGGCGCCCTCCCGAATAACCAGCACCGGCGTGTCGCCGGGCACATCCGGAGGGCTTATGCGTCGTGTATCCAAAGGTTTTGCTGCTGCATCGCTGATCGCTGTACTCACTGTCTCGAATCTCTATGCGGCGCCGTCAACAGGCGGCTCGCAGCCAACGACCCGATCGAAAATCGTCAAGATCATCCGGCAGATTGTCGGACTGGACGATTGGTCCTGGCCGAAACCGTAATTCAGCTGGCGGCGGTTTCATCGAGCGCGAGAGTCTCGACAAACGCGTGGACGGTGCGCACGGCTTCGGCCGTCGCGCCGTCTGCGTCGAGGGAGTTGCGCAGACGCACGACGGCGTCGATCGCGCGCGTATCGACGATGGACGCGGTGAACTCGTTGATGACGCTGTCGGCGAGATCGCGCGCCTTGTCGTTTTCGCCACGATCGACGAGCGCTTCAATGATCCGAAGCGCGCATAGTCCTGACTCTTCGGGCATCCGGAGTTTTGCGAACGCGGTCCGGGCCTGGTGCAGACGCTCGCAGCCGAGGTCGAATCGCCCTTTGCCAATGAGGACGGCGGCGGCACCGCGTCCGGTGCGCGCCAGCTCCGAAACGGAACCGAGGTCCGTGAATTTCGCAATGGACTCTGAAAAATGAATATTGGCGTTCGTGTAGTCGTCAAGATTTACGTAGCAGTAGCCGAGGTTGTTGTGTAACCGCGCCTCGGTCTCGACGTCTCCGCTGCCGGCGGCGACTTTCAACAGATCGCGGAAAACGGTTTCCGCTTCGGCGTAGCGTTTCTGACGGCCGAGCTGATTTCCGTGAACGAGGCCGGCCTGGAGGAAGCGCGCGCAATCGTTGACGTCCGCGAAGACGAGGCTGGCCGCGATGATCATCCGCTCCGCTTCCTCGAAATGGTCCATCTGCGCGAGGATCATCCCTTTGACCAGCCAAATGATGGCGCGGTCATGCACGGCTGCCGGAAAGTCGTTCAGCCGCGACTCGGCGGTCTCGACGGCGTCGTATGCCTCGTCCAGCCGGCCAAGATGCCGGAGCGCGTTGGCCCGGTCGCGAAGCGTTGTGGAGCGCATCTGGGCGACGACGAGCGGCGGATAGACGGCGGCAGAAATCGTTTCGGCAACCGACGCCGCGAGATTGGCGATGGCCAGCGCCTCGGTTGGATTTCGTTCCAGACGCTTGCGCACTTCATCGCTGAGCTGTTCGAGTGCGGCGTTATTGCGAAGCGATTTTGACTCAGCGAGCCGCGGCCACTCGGCCTGCGGCGTTTCCCGCAACCAGCGCGCGGCGATGTCGGCTGACTAGCCGCGTTCGCTGTCCAGCTGTGCCGCGGCGGCCACGAAGTCCAGAGCTCGTTCGCGGCGCCGCGCCGCATCAAATGGAATCACGTTCCCGGCGAACTGTTGCCGGCACGTGGCACATTTGGCGAGATGCCGCAGATCGTCGGAATGCTTCATGTCTTTTTCCTCGCCGGAGCCGCGTTGTACATCTGTTCGGCCATGCGCAGGCATTTGGCAACCAGTTTCTGCGTGTACTTCGCCGTCACGCCGAGGTCGTCGGCGATCTCGCGGATCGTGTAGCCCTCGTAGTAACGCATGCGCAGGATTCGAGCGTACCGTGCCGGAAGCGCCTCGAGCACCTCGCGTATGGCAAGCTGCGACGGTAACAGATCGAAGATGGCAATGGACTCCGGATCGGGCCGCAGCATCGCCAGTTCGTGGTCGAGCTGGTCGGTGCGCCGGCCGTTCTGCCGCCAGAAATAGCGGCAGGCGTGGCAGATCGCTCCGATCAGCCAGGGGTGCACCTGCCGGATCTCGTTCTTCCGCTTCAGATACGAGAGAAACACTTCGTGCGCGAGCGCTTCGGCGTCGACGTCCGGCACCTGAAACTTGCGCACGGCGATGGCGACGAGGAGACTGAGGTTCCCCTCATACAGTTCTCCGAACTCCAGATCGTCGGCCGCGCACGGCGGCGGGATCGGCGGTTGGATTTCCTGCGATGGATGGAATGCCGGACTGGCGAACACGCCCGAAGGATAGAGCGAAAGAACGGGAAGTCAAAAGAAGATTGCCGCGCTGACGCGTATGCGCGACTGTTTCGCGGAAACCGCCGCGCATACGAGTCACTTCAACCGTTTCGTATGATGCGGCGCGTGAACCATCCTCAATTCGTCCTCGATCCGCGTGAGTCGGGATTCGTCCGGCTCGATCTGGCGGAACTGTTCGGAAATGCGCGCCGCGTCGTGCTGGAGATCGGGTCGGGCAAGGGGCGCTTTCTCATCGCCGCGGCGACGTCCCAGCCGGATGTGAACTTCATCGGCATCGAGAAGTCACTGCACTACCACCGCGTGATCCGCGATCGCGTGGCCAAACGCGGGCTGACCAACATCCGTCTCATTAACCATGACGCCTTCCTCGTCCTCCGCGACATGCTGCCGGACGCATCGATCGATGAAATCCACATCTACTTTCCCGATCCCTGGCCGCGCAAGCGCGAGCAGAAGCGAAGGATCATTCGTGCCGAGGCGTTAGCGGAGATGAAGCGCGTGCTCGTGCCGCGTGGCAGCGGGATCTACGTCACCGATCATCGCGACTACTACGAAGCCGCCGCGCCGGTGATCGAATCGTTCTTCCGAAGCGAACGCCGCATCCCTACTCCTGCCGATCCGCCGCGAACGAATTACGAGGCGAAGTATCGGGAGGAAGGGCGGGAGATTTTCGAGGTCCGGTTTTGGAAGTGAGCACGGCGTTGATCATCTCAACGGTCCCGAGCCTCACCAGCACCGACAAGAGTGTCTGTGCTTTGGCTGGATGCAGCCTCTACTGTCGCTATCTCATGAGAGGATTCGCCAATGCCTGCATTGATCATCGTCGACATCGAAGTTCTCGATCCCATCCGCTACGACGATTACAAGCGGCTCGCCTCGGCCGCGATCGCCGCGCATGGCGGGCGGTACCTCGTCCGCGGCGGAAACAGTGAAGTTCTTGACGGCAATTGGCAGCCGCGACGCCTCGTCGTCCTGGAGTTCGACTCCGTCGAGAAGGCGAAGGCGTGGCGCGCCTCGCCCGAGTATGCCGAGGCGAAGAAAGTCCGCGACGCCTGCGCGCGCGCGAACATGATCGTCGTCGAAGGCGTGTAGAAAGCCTACCGCCGCGGCGGCTCCGGCCGCAGCTCCGCGCGTGGGGGACGGGTGCGGGCGAAGACTCTGGCGGCGTCTCTGCTTCCGATGACCGTGACATCGATGGTGCAGGCATCGAGCAGTGTTTCGTCCCGGACGCCGGCCTCGGTGCAAACTGCCCGCGAACGTTCGTAGAGCCTGGGATCGAGGTCTCGCGCGTAGAACGTCGTCGTCGGAACGCTGCGTTCGATGTCCCTGTCGCCGCAGAGGTTGGAGAGCAGCGACTCGCGCGGAGCGACGCGCCAGCTGTCGGCGTACGGATGATAAAGATCGGCGAATTGGAGCGGCTGCGCGAGCACGACGCGATTGCGCGTGGCCAGATCGTCTTCGCCCATGTTGCCGTTGGCGTTGCCGAGGAGGCCGTAGACCTTGGCCTGCGGAGCGGCGCCGAGGTTGACGGAGACATTGATGTAGCCGGCGTTGACGTCGGCGCGCACGCTCTCGCCGCTCGGGCGCGTGAAGAGGTATGCATTGCCGCTGCGGGCGACGTGGACGCCGGTGGGCAGCGTCAGCGATTGGTCATCGGCCAGAGCGCTCTGCTGGCCATCGATGACGAGGCGAGTTGGATCGAGACAGACGGCGGCGCGCGTGGGGCCGAGTTTCATCGCCACGGCCTTGTTGACGCTCGCGTTCGGCCATGTCGGGGCGCCGGACTTCTGCCGCGTCTGCACCACGAAATCGGGATTCGTTTCCGCGAGCAGGAAATCGCCCGCGGCCTGGAAATCGTAGAAAAGGCCGTTGAAGTTCGTCAGATGCGTATCGCCGATGCTCGTTCCGCCCACGCACGAGGAGGTCGCGCCGGGATTGTTGCTCAGCCAGAAGACCACTGCCGGAAACGCGCCGCCGTACGGACAACAGGGCGGTACGAGATTGAGATTATTGGTCTCGCTGGTGTAGCCCTCCAACGCGCAGGTCGGTGCGTTCGTGGTCCCGTCGTCGACCGTGGTCCTGACGGCCATTGTCGCGCCGGGGTTGAACGTCGCATCCGATCCGCCGCCGTCGCCGAAGATGCCGAACTCGGCGAGCTTCCATCCCTGCGCGAGGCTCAGCTCATCGTCCTGATACATCGCGCTCAGATCGCCGCCGGTCGTCGAGATCATGAGCGTGTCCGATCCGCCGGCGCTTGCAGAGCCGCCCAGGCTCACCTGCATCAGGTTCGCGACCGGTTCCGCAGCAACCGGGATGGCCACACTGTTCTTGACGCAATGGATCGAGAGAGTGCTCCATCCCGCCGGACACGGCGCCGCGTAATCGATCAGCCAGTATTCGATGAAGGCGGAGGCGAGAGTCGTCGAGTAGATGAACTGCTGCCATCCCTTGCAGACATTCGGGTTCGATGAACCTGAGCAAGCGGGCGATGTGAAGTATTCGGAGTTGAGCTGGAGCGAGTAGGTGTCGGGATTCCCGGAGTTGTTCTCGCCGGTCACATTCACGGCGTCGAATGAACCTGTGGCCGACGCGATGTGGCCGGCGACGACGGCCGAAAAATCAACGGCGCTGCCAACCGTGTAGAGGAGATGAGGTCCATAGGTCCGTTCCGGAGCGGCCGCGCACGGTACTTCGTGCCACTCGGTGTTCGGATACGAGGTCTTGAAGCACCCCTTCTTCGGCAGACGAACGCGCGCCATCGATTTGCGCCAGGCGTCGAGCGTGCGTCGCTCCTGTTTGGCTGCCGGCGCCGCGGCGATCGCGCTGATCGAGAAGAACACGGACAGGAGACTTGCGACGAAAAGGTATCTGGCCACAGGAGAAAGTGTCATGGAGCCTCCGATCTTTATGACTGTAGGGCGGATGTCCGGTCGAGTCAAAGCGGAGGGGCGACAACTCCGCGTCTCGGCGTGCAAGACTTGCATTCATGCTCCGGCCAACGAATCGGCGATCGCGCGCGGCGCTGAAGAGGATCGAGAGGAATGAGAGCTGGCGGACGATCGTCATCGCGCTGGCGGCGAATGTCGTCATCGCCATTGCGAAGCTGATCAGCGGACTGATGTCGGGGTCGACGGCGCTCCTGGCCGAGTCGGCGCACTCTCTTGCCGACGCCTCCAATGAAGTTCTCCTCGGCATCTCCCTTCGCCGCGCCACGGCTCCGGCCGATGAACTTCATCCGCTCGGTCATGGGCGCGAGCGATTTCTCTGGGCGTTCCTTGCAGCGATCGCGTCGTTCCTCATCGGCGGCTGCTTTTCGGTCGGCATGGCCATCCGGCAATTGCTGCACAGCGAGCCGCTCGGCAATCCGACCGCCGCATGGATCGTCCTCGGCGTCGCATTCGTCGGCGACGGATTCTCGCTCGTGCAGAGTCTGCGGCAGGCGCGCAGCGAAGCCGCGGAGCGCGGCTGGAACGTCTGGTTCCATCTGTTCCGATCGAGCGATCCGACCGTGCGTGCGGTAGTCGTCGAAGACAGCGCGGCGTTGATCGGCCTCGTACTCGCCGCGATCGGACTTCTGCTCAGCCATCACCTCGGGAGCGATCGCCCCGACGCGATCGCATCGCTTCTCATCGGACTGCTCATGGCCGCGACGGCATTCGGACTCGGTCGTCCCCTCGCGGATTTCCTGGTCGGGAAATCGCTGCCGCCAAACTTGCTCGAGGAGATTCGCGTCCTCATCGATCGTGATAACGCGATCGATGAGATCCTTTCGGTGCAGGCGGTCTACATCGGACCCGAAGAAGTGATCGTCTCGGCGAAAGTGCGTCCATCGCCGCAGCTGACGGTCGAGGAGCTCGGCCGCGCGATGGACGATCTCGATGCCGCACTTCGCGAAACCTCTCCGTTCGTCGCCGACGTATTCATCGACGTAACCGCGCACCACGCGAGCGAGCTGTCGAAGAGCTAACGCTCCAGCTCCTCCCCCACCGCCCGCACTCGCTGTCGCAGTGCGTCATCGCCCGCGGCCTCGGCGGCGGCATCGGCGATGCGGATCCATTCGCGAGCGCGATCGCCACCGGCGAGTTTCGCCAGGCGCAACGCCGTTTCGACGACGCCGGCCTGAACGTTTGTGGCGACGTAGAGACGGAACGCTTCCTCCCACAACTCCGCCGTGTCTTTGACGATCGCGAGGCTGCGAAGTGCGTTCGCGAGATCGAGCGGCGACGCTTCGGATTCTCGATACAACGCGAGCGCTTCGTCGTACAACGGCTCGGCGAGATCGTCGCGGACGTCGTCGTGATGAAGATCGCCGAGGTGACGGAGGGTGTGCGCGAGGAGGAGAGGATCGCTGATGTCGCGGCAGACGGCCACCGCTTCTTCGTAGAAAGGAATCGCCGCGCCGCGGCGTCCGAGGTCGCGCTCGATCTGGGCGACGCCTTTGAGCGCATCGACAAGTTCGCGGCGCGCGCCAGTGTCACGCGACTTCGCGGCGGCCTCGGCGAACAATGCGCGCGCTTCGTCGGGCTGCGCGAAGCGTACGGCCCTGCCGCGCTGTACAAGGTCGCGGATCGGATTGCGATTTTCAGGCAGCGCGCGAACAAGCAAATCGTCGATGCCGGGAATGCCGGTGAGCCAATCGTTCTCGACCTTCGCGCCGGCGGCGATGAGCGTCTCCACGATCGCGCGATGTGCCGGCCGCGGATGATTGACAGCGGACCAGAGCGTCTGATCGAGAACCGTACCGCCGTACGAATTCATCGCCTCGAGCGGCGCGCCGTGCGCGACGAGCATCCTGACGGTTTCGAGATGTCCTTCGTGCGCGGCCAGATGCAGCCCCGTCATTTGGGCGCCCGTGCCGAACGCCGGATCGACGCCGCGATCGAGCAGGAACGCGACGACATCGTTGTAGCCATACGCACACGCCCAGACAAATCCCTTTCTCAGCTCTTCGTTCGAAACCGTCGAGACCAGATCCTTCACGCGATCGAGATCGCCGACACCCGCGGCATTTTCAAAATCGAGATACGCGCCGCGCGACGCGAGAAAGCGGGCGGCGAGCGGCCTCCCATTGGCGAGGCAGGCACGCACCGCTTCGCCCGGAACCCGTTCGATCATGGCGCCGCGCGCGAGAAGCAACTCCATCAGGTCGATCTGCACGCCGGCAACTTCAGGATGCACGCTCGTCGCGGCGAGACCGAGCGTCATCGAATGGCCACGATACGCGTCGGATTCCGCGTTCACGTCGGCGCCGGCGTCGAGCAGCAGCCGCATGATTTCGACGATGTTCCGCGGCGTTCGTTGGCGAAAATCTTCGACGCCGTTCGCGGAAACGTAGTGAAGCAGCGTCGATCGATGTTCGCGGCTCGATCGCTGCACGATCAACTCCGGCGATTCATCGAGCAGGCGACGAAGTGCGTCGATGTCGCCGGAGACGATCGCGTCCGCGGCCTGCTCGAATTTCGAATCGGGCGAGGCGGCGTGCTGCAACGCTTCGACATGCTTCGCGAACTTCGGCCAGCTGGCGAAACCGTGCGCCCGGGCGATGAGGAACTGCGCATCGGCAAGCTTCTCGATCTTCGCCGAGCGGATATGCCGTTCGAGGCGCTGATCGGCGGGAGCGAGTCGCGCCGCCCACGCGCTCAAGGCCGCCGGATCGTCGCAGGCCTTGACGAGATCCTTCGCCAGTTTCTTGTAATAGCCGAGGTGAGGATGAGATGGGAGAGGAAGAGCGTCTGACATACGAAACTCCTTTCATCGCATGCCTGGAGTCCGCCCGGTCAGGCTGAAAGAAGGTTCGTACCTTCGCTGAATTCAGTGGGTGGGCACTGCCCTTTCCGCGGACTGGATGCGCCCCAAACGCTGGGATGCATTGTAGCTGGTTAGACGAGCGACGACGTCAAGAACTCGCCAGGATTCCGAGCTCGCGATGCGCTGATAAATCCGCTTCGAGATCAGCGATCGAGTACCGAAGGGGCACCAGATGTTCCTTCAGCAGAGCGTGCACCTGGAAACGGGTTTCAAAACCCAACAGGCGGCGAAGCTGGCTTTCGTTCAGCGCTCCTGTGCGATATGCCTCAACGGCGATTGCTTCCAGCGACCGCCGCGGCACGTCATCCCACTGTTCGGTGAGAGCAGCCGAAATGTCCTCAGGTAGATCAATCGTAACGGGCATGACGTCTGGGCATTTTACGCCTTCACGAAGAATGTCCGGCACTCGCTATTCGCGATTCGCGAATAGCGAATGCCGGAACTGACTCAGAAAACGAACCGCACCTGTAGTTGGAACATGCGCGGCGGATCGACATTCGCGAACGCCGGGATCGCGTTGGTCGACGCGCCGGCGGCGGCGAGCTGGCCGAAGGTGGAGAGTGGCGCGGTGCCGTCGCCGTAAACCGTCTGGCCGCGGCCGAGGTAGTTGCCGTGGTTGAGGAGGTTGAATCCTTCCACGCGCAGCAGGAGGGTGCCGAGGGACGATTGTTTGATGCGCCCTTCGATGAAGGCGGCGACGTCGGAGGTTGGCGTACCGCGGAAGGCGGATTTCGGCATGACCGCACCATTGACGATCGGACGGTCGTTGTTGGCTCCGTCGCCGTTGTTGTCGATGCCGGTGGTGGCGCTGAAAGGACGTGCCGAGGCGTACTGCATCAGGGTGCCGACGGTGATGTTGAGCGGCAACTGATAGTTCAGCGTAAGAACGGCGCGGTGGCGCTGGTCGAGAAGGCTCGGTCCGCGCTCTTCGTCGCCAAGGCGGGAAATGATGCTCTGGTTCGGACCGACGCCGTTGCCGTCAGGCTCCGTCGTGTTCGTCGCCTTCGACAGCGTGTAGCTCAGCGCGGCGTAGAAGCGCGAGCTGCCGCGGTAGCTGATCTGCGTCTGCAGTCCGTTGTAGTCCGCCTCGCCGAGGTTCATGAGGACGTTGACCTGGCGCACGCCGCCGTTGACCGGGAGGATCGGACGGGTGGCGTTCGCCGCGGCAACGCTCCGGGTCTGCCCGGGCGCGGTGCGGTCGAATGCGGAGGGCGCGTTGAGATCGACCGTGCGAACGAGATCGGTCCAGCGCTGATGGACAAAGTCCGATCCGATGAACAGGCCGCGGCCGAATTCGCGCTCGGCGCCGATCGACATCACCTCGCTCTTCGGATTCACCAGTTTGTCCGGATAGAACGGCAGCTTGTCGAAGTTGAGGCCGTACTTCGCGAATTGCGCTTCGTAGAACGCGCGGCGGCCTGCCTGAATGACGATGTCGCGTGCCGGCAGCTGCGACGCGGGCAACGTCTTCGGATCGAACGAAAGCGGGAGGCACGATCCCGTCAGGCAGGTCGGAAACCCGAACTGGCCCGGCGTCGCGGTGTAGGTCGTGAGTCCGTCCAGGCCGTTGGTGAGATAGCCGGCGATGAGATTCGACTGAATCTGCGTGTAGTACCGGCCGTAGCCGCCGCGGATGGCCAGGCGCGGATCGCCGTTCGGATGCCACCCGAAGCCGACGCGCGGCTCGAAGTTTTTCTTCGCATCGGTCAGCGTCTGCCGGTCGTAGCGCAGGCCGGCCTCGACGTTCAGATCGTTCGTAACCTGGATGCTGTCCTGCACGAATGCGGTGTATAGCCGCTGCTTCAGCTCGTAGGTGCTGATGCCGAAGTTGATCGGCTGCGTATACGACTGCACGTCCGCCAGCGTCAGCTGATCGAACGGTTTCGTAGTCGTATTCTTGAACGTGAACGTGCCGAGGAGTGCCGTACCGGGCTCGTTGCCGAAGCCGCCGGAGGTGTGGTTGATGACATTGCCGCCGGCGCGGACGTAGTGCTTGCCGTGAGACCACGACAACGTGTCGGAGAACTGCGTCTGCCGGCCGAAGAGATCGGAGACGCGCGACTGGCCAATGGTAAAAGGAACAGACCCGGCGCGCGTGTAGGTCGTCGACAGCGTCTGCGCTTCCCACTTCGTGACCGGGTCGCCGTGCAGGTACGCGACGCGCGCCTCATTGAACAGGTCCGGCGTCAGGACGGCGGTGTGATTCATCTGTCCCGTCCACGAGCCGCGCGAATACTTCCGCGCCACGCTCGGCGCGCTCGTGCCGCCCACGGCATCCTGCGGATTGTCGTCGTAGAACTTGTCGACATTCGCGCGCAGCATGAGCGTCTGATTGGACGTGAGCTGATGATCGAGGCGTCCGTTGAAGAGCGACTGCCGGTAGTGGCCGGTATACGCGAGGTCGCCGTCCGCGGGCAGCACAAAGGCGGGGAGCGTCGGTGACAGAAACGCTGTCCGATCCTGCCGCGTGTAATCGGCGGTGAGGAAGAAGAACGTCCTGTCCTTCACGATTGGACCGCCGAGGGAGCCGGAGTACTGGTTGAGCGAATCGGGCACGTCGACCGGATTGATGGCGGAGAGCGTCGACGGCGTCACGCAGGTCGCAACGGACGGCGGGCAGAATCCGCGGGTCGAGAACGTCTTCGCCTGCACGCTGCCGAGGCGATTCATGTACAGCAGTTCGCCATGCATGTTGTTCGTGCCCGACTTCGTGACGATGTTCAGCGCCGGCCCGGCCGTCCATCCGTACTCGGATGAAAAGGCGTTCGACAGCACCGTCACTTCCTGAATCGCGCCGAGCGGGATGGTGGCGATCATCGTCTGCCTGCCCCACGCCTCGTCGTCATTCGCGCCGTCGAGCGTGAACGTCGTGGTGCGGCGCGAGCCCGCGCCGGTGACGAAGTAGGTTTGATTAACGAAGAGATCGCCGGTCCCCTTCCCCTGCCGGAACGCGGAGTTGAGGAGCGGGAGCGACGACATCTTGCGGCCGAGGATGGGCGTTTCGTCGATCTCTTTCGTGTCGATGCGGCGGCCGATCTGCGGATCGGCGCGTACTCCCTCTGCCGTGCCGAGGACGGTCACCGCCGACGCGGCTCCGACGACAAGATTCACCTTGAGCGCGGCGGTCTCGCCGGCACGGAGAGTGATGCCGTTCCGCTCTTCGTCGCCGAATCCCGAATTCGAAACGCGAATCGTGTAGCTGCCGGTCAACGGCAGCGCGGCAATCGTCGCTCGGCCGTCGCTGCCGGAATTCATTTCGCGCGTCGCGCCGGTGGCGCTGTTCACGACGGATACATGCGCGTTGGGAACGACCGCGCCCGTTTGATCGACCACGACCACGATCATCGTGGCGGTGTTGGGCGACTGCGCGGCGAGCGGCACCGCGAACAAAAGCAAAAGTGCGAACAGCAATCGTGATGAGACATGCGTCTTCATCGTTCTCTCCTTCGAAATGGTTCAGCGGAAGTGGTCACGCGCGAGCCGCGGAATTAGATGTTCCAGCGGCTGCAGACCAGAAGGAGATCGACGGGAGTCGCGGGCGGGAGGGCGTTACGAACGCGCCTGGGTCGTGTAGTGAAGCGGCAGCTTGAAAGCGGGACGGGGGTGAAGAGGAGGTTCGCCCCCGGCGGAACGGCTACGAAATTCGCGGTGACGACGATCGTCGAGTCGTCGACGGTGGACGACGGTACAGGCGCCGACGATTGCGGTGTAACGCCGGACCCGTCGCGCGCACCGTCCGCCCACGCCACGACGCCCGGCTCGCCGTCGCGCGCCGCTTCGCCGCGTCCTGCCTCGACGACGCGCGGGAGCGGCTGTTCCGCCTTGGCATCCCGAACGATCGAGAACGTATCGCGGCTCTCGAAATGCAGCTCGTGCACTTCGTCGCCGGTGCGAATCAGAATCCGGGCATTGCGGGTGTCGACGTTCGGGACGACAAAGGTAAAGCTCCGGAGCTGAACGTCGAGATGCGGCGTGACGCGGAAGGCGTAGTACTTGCCGCCATCGATCGACAGAAACGCTTCCCACTCCTCAGCCGCCGCCGGAAGTTGCGGAGCGGTCCACCGCAACTCCGCGAATGAGCCGCCGCGCAGCGTGGCGCCCTTCGCCGGCGCGACGACGCGCAGGGACTCCGCGCGAGCGAGCGACGCGAACGCGAGAACGGCCAACGCAAGCAACACACGGCGCATGAAGACAACCATACTAAACCGAGCGCGTGCCTGCGAAAAGGAGGCCGGCCAATTCTTACGCTGCCGGTCGCCCGATCGGCAGCCGGCGAGCTTCTACTTCCGATCGCCGCGATCGCCCTGCCCCGGCTTGGAAACCGTGGAAGCTTTCTTACGAACGTCCTGCGACAGCGACCGGCTCACGTTATCGGATTCCTTGAACTGTCCCTTGTCATCGCGGCGAACGTAACGCTTGTCTCCCGCATGCGGCTCGATCAATTCGCGTTTCTTGGCAGCCATTTCGTAGTCTCCCGGTATACGGAAGAGCAAGGAAAATGCCTGATGCGGTGGTCGTACGATGATGGCGTCATCATGATGTCACGAGCACAATTACCCTCGATAACGAGACGCATCGTCGCGCACGCAAGCGCGCGGCACAGATGGGGTGTCGTTTGCCGAATACGTCCGCAACCTGGTAGCCCGAGATCTGGCCTCTCCCCAGACGGTCACCGATCCGTCGATCCTTTTCGCCCTCGGCCTCGGTCGCAAGTGACATCGCCGGCATGCCGCGGTGCGTTCGGCGCGAGCGGACTCCGCTCCGGACATCGAAATCGAAGAAGGTGTAGCTCGACTCGAGTGTGACCCGCGGCGTGACGAGAACCGTAATTCCCAGCTCGACGCCCTGCGTGAGCACCTTGCCGAGATCTAGAACGCCTGACGGGAAGCGGGAGAGCCTGGCTCGGAAGCGAGCAAGCTTAATTCGGAAGCGAAAATGGTTAGGACCGAAGCAGGAAAGCATCGATCGGAAGCAAAATCGCTTAGATCAAGAAGCGAAATCGCTTAGTCCGCAAGCAAAATCGCGTAGGTTCTAAGCTTGAAAGCTTACGTCACAACCTTGAACGGCTGCAGCGGAGGCGTGAACGCTTTCAATCTAAGCGTGAACGCTTCCAACGGAAGCGTTCACGGTTGCAACGGAAGCGTTCACGGTTGCGCCGGAAGCCTGAACGCTTCGAACGTAGGCGTGAACGGCTGCAACCGATGAATCCGCGCGGAAGAATCGTGCAGAGGCCGTGGATCGCCATCCGGAAAAAGCTGGTGCGCGCGGTGACACGAATATCACCCGCGCCTGATATTGATGTGATCCTCGGGTCACACTGAGTCTCGGTTGCAAACCTGGCCTCCGGCATCTAAGAGTCTCTATCAGAAACGGGTGATATCGATGTGATCGCGGGTGATATTCGCGCTCCCCTAGCGTCGCAATGCGGTAACGCAGGATCTGCGAAACGTTTTCGTCCGTCGCCTCACTAACAGAGAGGAGGAAACAGTGATGTCACACTCATCTCGCCAGGTCATTGGACGCATCGTCGCCGCCGCAATGCTGTCGTTCGGCGCAATCGTACACATCGAGGCGCAGACGCCGGCGCCCGACATCAGCCGGTTCTGGACGAGCGTTGGGTCCGCCGGCACGGTAGACGAAGCGGACGTCGCCAAGATCTTCTTCGATCACGCAGTGGCGCAATCCGGACGGCCGTTGACCAGCACTACGGCAGCCGCGGCGCCGGGAACCGTTGCCGTACCTCCGGTGAGCGCGGTCATTCGATACAACGTCACAGCCGTCGATGGCCTCTTCACGCCGAACACCCTGAGGTTGCGCATACGCTATCTCGCCACGGGGCCGAGTGCGCGTGTGGTCGCGAAGTTCCGCGAAGTTGATATTGCCACCGGTATTGAAACGGACCGAATCACGTTCGATAGCCGTTTGTTCGCCGCGACGAATGCCTATCACGTCGACGAGGCGCCCAACTGCAAAGGGGTCGGCGGACCTGGGTTTGCCGGCAGCGGCTTCGACTTCATCAACAAGGCCTACTACATCGAAGTCACCCTCACCCGCAGCAGCTTGGCCACCGGCAGCGCGGCGGGCGTTCAGGTCATCCAGCTCGTGACTGACCCGTGCGTGATTTGAGAACGAGTCGATTATCGGTTGTGCGTTGCTTCAGCCCGGCGGACGGCCGAGCTTGATCTGGGCGAGCAGCGGCCGGAAGCGCCGGTCGCTGCGCAAATTGTCGAGCCGCGGGTCGACCATGATGTATGACACCGACGGAGTATGCGTGTCGATGGCCCGCTTCAGCATCTCGAACGAGCGATCCCGATTGCCGCACTGGGCGTAATAAACCGCCAGAAAGTAGTCGTTGAACCTTCCCTGACGGCGTGCCTCCAGCATGTAGCTCTCGAAGCCACAGTAGAACTTGAAGAATCCATCCTCCGTGCGGGGTACGTTGTCGGCCGGAATCTGGCGCAGCGCCGCGGCGAGGGAGACCGCTTCGCTCCAATTCTTCTGGGCAATGCTGGTGGATAGGAGTCCCCATGATGCCGCCTGCGACTGCGGATCGACGGTGAGGATCTCGCGAAACCGTGCGCGCGCGTCTTCATATCGCCGGGCGTATAGATAGAGCAGCGGCTCGATCCTGCTGAGATCGAGCCCGATCGGATCGAGCTGCTGCGCCAGCGCGAACTCGCGCAGAGAATCCTCCGCTTCTCCGCGCATCGCCAGGACCATGGCGAGATTGGTACGCGCATCGACGTAGCCGGGATCTGCGGCGATGGCACGGCGCAGCGCGTCCTCCGCCGCGACCAGATCGTAATCGCGCTGCGCTGCGATCACAGCGAGAGCGGAGTACGCCTCGGCATTGCGCGGCTGCAGGGACAGTGCGCGGTGCGCGCAATCGGCGGCGCGAACGGCGGCCCGATCGCACTCGGCTTCAGGGCCGCTCAACGCCTGCGACGTCCAGACGTCGCTCAACCCCGACCACGCCTCCGCAAACCGCGGCTGCTGCCGGATCGCCGCCTCGTAAAGCTCTTTCGTTCGCATCCAGTCGTACGCCTGCTCACGCAAGTGCATCTGCCGCGCACGCTTGTACAGTGCGATGGCGGCGGGCGGCGCGTTGGTCACCAATGGCGGCTCGCGCCGCGGCGGCGGCAGATAGCGCCGCGCGATCTCGTGCATCACCCGGTGCGCGACCTCGACGGCTAACCCTTCTTTCCCGTTCTCAGGCCGCTGAAAGGTCTCACTCCAGATCTGTGTCTGCGACGCGGCGTTGGCGACCGACACAATCACGCGAACACCGTCCTGCGATCGCCGAATCGTCCCATCAATCACGATGTCGGCGTGCCCTGGCGCGCCAGCCTCGATGAGCGAAATACGCTCACTCGGCAGCCGCCCGATGACTGCGCGCAACTCCTCGGCGAAAGAAGGCTCGTTCACTCCCGCGATTGCAGGACCAAGGCTGCGGAATGGAAGAACGGCCACTGTGCGGACCGATGATTTCCGTTCGTCGATCGGACGTCCTGACCCGGCGATCAGCGCGAGCATCACCGCCACTGCCAGAAGCGTCATCCCGGCAATGACTGCGAGCCGAGGGGCGATCCGCCGCGTTCGCGGGGGGCTGATGATCTGCGGCTGAACGACGCCCTGCGGTTGCAGAAAGTCGTGCGGTTGCAGAAGGCTCTGGTCGGGGCGCGCGATGCGCTCGACGGCCGCGATGAACGAATAGCCGTGGCGCGGAACGGTGCGGATATAACGCGGCGTTTCGGCATGGTCGCCGAGCACGTAGCGGATATGGCGGATCGCCGAGTTGATGCCGTGCTCGAAGTCGACGTACCTCTCTTTTCCCCAGATCGCCGCGTGAATCTCGTCGCGCGACACGGTCTCGCCGGCGCGGCCGGCGAGCAGGAGAAGAATCCGAAACGGCTGAGGCGGAAGGCGAACGATTACTCCCGATCGCCGGAGCTCTTCGGCATCCGGATCGAGCTCGAACGGCCCGAACCGGAGCACTTCAGGACTTCCGGCCTGATCCATCTACACAGTTAACGGCCGATCCGTCATCTGGTTCGTCACCAACGAGTCACAGCTCGAAAAACGGAACGTGACGCAGGTGAATCCACCGATTACCGACCGCCCGAAACCTTCACGAAGAAAGAACTTGGACGCTTACCTGCGATTGATCGGTCATGCATCGACTCCCATCCGGAATGGAGGCAGATTCCGGCGTGGAGGAATCCTCATGACACGGCCACGTTCCCTGCAGACTCTCGTGTTGTTCTCATTGACGCTGTTGCTGACGGCGCAACTTTTCGCGGCAGAGGCGCGCCGCGGCTGGACGAAAATCGAGCTCTCCGCCGTCGATGGCAAGAGCGAAGCGGCGCCGGCCGCACTGCTGGCGCGTTTCGGTGCGGTACTGATCGGCGACTATGGCGCCTATGCGATCGCCTATGCACCCAAAGGCATCGTCACGGCGCTGGAAGCGCAGGCGAAAGGACAAGGCGTCCGCTTGCGTGTGCGCGATGATCTGGATGTACTACGCCTTCCGGGCGCCGCGGTCGACGCGCGCGAAGGGATCGCCGGCATTGCGCCGGACAAGCTCATCGCCGCCTATCCGGCCGGCAAGCCGGGCGTTTATGTCCTGCAATTCATCGGACCGCCGCGCGCTGAATGGACGTCCGAATTACTGGCGCTCGGCTGGAGGCTGTCGCGATACGTTCCCAACAATGGATACCTCGCCATCGGCACGTCGGATCTGGTGGCACAGACGCGGCAACTCGCATACGTACAATGGCTCGATTTCTATCACCCGTACCAAAAAGCCGCACTGCTCGCGCGCGACGGAAAGGAACATGACCAGCTCTTCGAACTGCCGGAAGGCGCCGGTTCGGAGTCGGCGATCGAAGCAATCCGCGCGGCGGCGTCGGGGAAAATCGATATTCGACAATCGTCGTACGACACGCGCGTCTCCGCGCGGATGACCGATGCAGCCGCGGAGGCGCTGCTCGCTCACGAAATGATCCTGTCAGTCAGCCCCAAGCCGGAAGGAGGACTGTCGGACGAGCGGCAGGTCATGTCGCTCACGTCGAATCTCGATGCCACACAATCGCAGCCGACGAATCCGGGAGGCTACTGGAATTGGGTTCTTGGGCGTTGCCCGGAGTGCTCGAACATGGCGGCGTCCACATGGAAGGTCGGGATCGCCGACGGCGGCCTCGATAACGGCGCGAATACCGGCGGTCATTTCGACTTCTGGGG
>DATART010000087.1:0-2500 GCA_036264035.1 Thermoanaerobaculia bacterium
TCGGCGCGCTTTACCCCTCCGGGGTGCCGCCGCCTCAGGATGACAGCTCGGATGACAGCTAGTACTTCACGCGCTTCAGCTCCAGCTTCGCCGACGATGCCGCGGTGGAGTACGGATAGCGTTTGATCACTTCATCGAACGTTTTCCGCGCCATGCCAAGGTCGCCGGTTTTTTCGAAGGTGAGTCCGATCTTGAACATCGCGTCGGGGGCTTTGTTCTGCTCCGGATACTCCTTCGTCACGCGTGCGTAGGCGCGCATCGCTTTCGTGAAGTCGGAGGCGGCGTAGTACGTCTCGCCGATCCAGTACAGCGCATTGTCGGCCAGCTCGCCGGAGGGATCGGCATCGAAGACCTCCTGGAGTGCCGCGCGCGCGTCGGCCATGCGTCCTTTGCCGAAGAGAATGAGCGCGCCGCGATAGTTGTCGGCGATCGCCGCGTTTTGCAATGGTCCGCTGACGGGGGCCTGCGCCGCGCGCGCGGGAGCGGGAACCGCCGGTTCGAGCGCCGGGCGCGGCGCCGGTTCGACGGCGCGAGACGGCGGCTGCACGGTAACGCGCGTCTCGCTCGGCGGCGCCGCCTCCAGTCGGGCGATGCGCGCGTTGAGTACGTCGATGCGTTCGAGCAGCTCTGTCATCGACGTCTGCATCTCCGCGAGACGCGCGTCGGACGCCGCGGTAATCGCCGCCGAGGACGCCGTCTCCGGCGGCGGCACCAGCGACGGCACGTCGTTGTCGTCGGTCTTCTTCGTCGCACACGACGTCAGCAACACGAGGAGAACGAAGGCCGCCGCAAATCGTTTCATGCTGTCTTCATCGTCCCGAGCTTCTGCCTGGCCTTGCCGGCGTATGGGCTCTGCGGATACTCCGTCACCACGCGGTCGTAGTAAAGCCGCGCCTCGGCGGTGCGTCCAAGTCCCGACAGCGCGGTGGCGAGGTCGAAGAAAACGCCGTCGCGCTCGCGGTAGTTCGGGTAGAGCTCCACGATTCCATTCAGCCGCTGCACGGCCGCGTTGTAGCTGCCGCGCTTGATGTAGTAGCGCGCGATGATGTGATCGTGTTTGGCCAGACGGTCGAGCACATCCTGCAGACGCTTATCCATCTCCGGACGGAGCGGGCTGCGCGGAAACGTCTTCAGGACATCGTTGAACTTGCCCAGAGCCTCGCGGGTTTTCTGCTGATCGCGGTCGGGACGCTCCATCTGCTTGTACGAACACATCGCGATCTGAAGCATCGCGTAATCGGCACGATCGCTGCCGGGATAGCGATTGATGAAGTCGCGGTACTTGTACTGCGCCTCGACCAGGTTCACGGCATCGCCCTGCTCGTAGTACGTGTCCGCCACGCGCAGCAGCGCGCGCCGTCCGAGCGGATCGTTCGGGAACGTCTCGTAAACGTGCGAGTAGTACTGGCGCGCCTTCGCGTACTTCTTCTTCGCGAACTGCTCCTCGCCGAGTTGGAAGACCTGCTCCTTCGTCATCTTCGTCAGCGCTGGATCGAAGGCGGCGTGAAGCGATTTCGTGGCGCTGCTGCTTCCTCCGCCAGCTCTGTTGCCGCGGAACGTATGCCGGCAGCCGGCGAGCGCGGTCGCGAGCACCGCGATGATGGTCAATGTCTTTTTCAAAATTCCTCCGGTGAAGCAGTGGATTAGTCGATTAGTGATTCGTAGATCCTGCGGACGCCAACGAATCATCTCGAACGCTGACTTCTAATCTACGAACCCACCGATCTACTAATCCACTAATCTACGAATCGACTAATCCACTACGTCATCACCACAACGCTGTTTCGGATCGCTTCCATTGCCGCTTTTCGGTCGCGCTGTCCGAAGACCGCGGATCCGGCCACGAGGATGCGCGCACCGGCGGCTACTACCAGCGGCGCCGTGGCCGCGTCGATGCCGCCGTCGACTTCGATGTCGACCGCGACACCCCTCTCTCTGATCATCTGTGCAATGTGACGGATCTTCCCTACAACAGGTTCGATGAACTTCTGCCCGCCGAAGCCGGGGTTGACCGTCATCACCAGGACAAAGTCGCAGAACTCGATGGCCGTGCTCAACGATTCCGCCGGCGTGGCCGGGTTGATGGCGATGCCCGCCTTTGCGCCGCCGTCGCGGATCATCTTCAGGGCGCGTTGCAGATGCGGCTCGGCCTCCTGATGGATCGAGATCATGTTCGCGCCCGCTTTGAGAAACGCGTCGATGTAACGCTGCGGCTCGGAAATCATCAGATGGCAGTCGAACGTCAGCTTCGTCTGCGCGCGGCAGGCCTTGACGACCGCCGGACCGATGGTCAGGTTCGGAACGAAATGTCCATCCATGACGTCGAGATGGACGAGGTCCGCGCCGCCGGCTTCGATGTCGCGCAACTCGTCGCCGAGCCGCGAGAAGTCGGCGGAGAGGAGGGACGGCGCGATCTGAATCTTCGTCATTGGGTCGTGGTCTGCGTGACGGCGGCGGGCCCTTCGATAATGCCGCCTTCCGCTTGCCGGCTGACGACGAC
>DATART010000017.1:0-2125 GCA_036264035.1 Thermoanaerobaculia bacterium
GCGACCCCGGCCGGGGTCGAGAAATGTCTCCGCTCCGATGTTTCCGGTGGTCGCTCGCTTCGCTCGGACCACCGGCTACCGTACGAGTCGCCTCCGGCGACGGCATTCTGCTAATTTGGACACGTCTGGTCTGTGCCACACAATCCCGTCCTACTTCGCTTGAGTGCTGGCTACCGGCAGAGCTGGTGTGGCACAGAAACTCTTGTCTGTGCTTTGGCAAAGTGCAGTGGCTGATTTTGTTAACCACAGCCTCGCGTGTTTCAGGGGACACGATTTCTTCACAGCCTCTCAGGATGACAGGCGCCCCGCCTCAATCTCTCCAAACACGCGCAAAAAGTTCCCGCCGAGAACCTTCTCCACATCCGTTTCGGACATGCCCCGTTCCAGCAGTCGTGCCGTAAGCGCCGGCAATGCAGACGCGGTCTGCAATCCGTTCGGCAGCGCCGGAACGCCATCGAAGTCGCTGCCGATGCCGACGTGGTCGATGCCGGCGATTTCCGCGGCGTGGAAGACGTGATCGGCGGCGTCGTCAAGCGTCGCCTGCGGGCAGCCGAGGGTGTTGAACCATTCGAGGTAGAGATCCCAGTCGGTCGCGTCGTTCGGCATCTCCTCGGTGCCGCCTGCGGACTGGCTGTGCACGCGCTTCTGCGAATTGATGATGACCTCGGCTACGCGATCATTCAGAAATGCGGAGAAGAAGTTGATCATGCAGACGCCGCCGTTCTTCGCGAGATCGCGCAGCATGGCATCGGTCATGTTGCGCGGATGACGGCAGAGCGCGCGGCAGGAGGAGTGCGTGGCCACGACCGGCACGCGCGTCGTCTCCAGCACTGCGTAGTACGCCGCGTCGGAGACGTGCGAGATGTCGACGATCATGCCGAGGTCGTTCATCGTGCGAACGACGTCGCGTCCGAAGTCGGTCAGGCCATTGTGCCGTCCACCGTCGCCGGAGGAGTCGCACCAGTTGTTCGTGTTGACGTGCGTCAGCGTGAGGTAGCGCGCGCCGAGCGAATAGAAATCGCGCAGGATCGAGAGCGAGTCCTCGATCGCGTGGCCGCCTTCGACGCCGATCAGGATCGCGGACTTGCCGTCGGCCTTAGCCTGGCGAATGCCGGCCGAATCGTTGCAGAAGGTGAGGGCTTCCGAGTTGCGCCGCACTTCATCCTGAATGAGCTCGATGACGCGATATGCGAATCGCGCGGCGCCGCGGCCGGCGTAGAACGGCGGCACGTATGCGGCGAAAAACGACGCGGTGATGCCGCCCTCGCGCATCGATTTGAGATCGAGCTGCGCCTCGGGATCGTGCTCGCCGAGGTGCAGGTTGTGGCGGATCAGGCGGTAGGGCGTGTCGCAGTGTCCGTCGACGACGATGGCGCGGCTGTGGACCGAAGCGGCGCCGGTCGTCGCCGGCTCATTCGTTGTTGAAGTAGTCATCGACGCGATCGATCTCTCTCACCAACTCCCCGACATCGTCGAAGAGGAACTCCGCCTTCGTCAACAGCTCCCGTTCGAAACCGCCCGACAACACCGCCGCGATCGCCAGCGAGGCGCGATGCGAAGCGAGAATGTCGTAGGGCGTGTCGCCGGCGGTGAGCGTGTTGTCTGCCTCGGTGCCGAGCTTTTCGAGCGCCGCCTGAAAAATCTCCGGCGACGGCTTGGAAAGGTCGGCATCGTGCTTCGACGTCGAGCCTTCCACAAGGTCGCCGACGCCGAGAAGCGCCGTATAGTACTTCACCTCATCCTGGTTGGCCGACGATCCGAGCGCGAGCTTGATACCGCGTTCGTGCAGCGTCTCGAACAACTCGCGGATCCGCGGAAACGGCTTCACATCCTTCTGATATTTGTCTTTGAAAAGCGTCGTCCGATACTTCTTCAATGGGTCGCCGAACTTGCGCATCTCACGCGCGTTGAGCAGATCGGGGACCAGCAGATCGCCTCCTTTCCCGATCTGATGGCGGATGACGTCCCACTCGAAGTGCTTCCCGAAATGTTCGAACGCTTCGATCCAGCAGCGTGCATGAATGTCGTTGGAGTCGACGAGCGTGCCGTCGATGTCGAAGATGATGGCTTTGAGTTTCATTCGAAGGTGGGGGAAGAGCAAGATCGGTGCTGGGGGTGGGGAGTA
>DATART010000096.1:0-5669 GCA_036264035.1 Thermoanaerobaculia bacterium
CCTCGGCGAAGAGACAGGACTGCGCCTCGTCGCCACGAATGACTCGCACTACCTGTCGAAGGATGACGCCTTCGCGCACGAGGTCCTGCTCTGCATCGGCACCGGCAAGACCCTCGGCGACGAGAAGCGGATGAAGTTCTACAGCGACGACTTCTACGTGAAGTCGCCCGACGAGATGCGGCGGATTTTCAGCGGCTATGGCGAGGCGCTCGACAATACGGTGAAGATCGCCGAGCGCTGCAACGTCTCGCTGAACGTCGAGGGGTATCACCTGCCGAACTTCCCGGTCCCCGAGGGGAAGGATCTGGCCGGCTACTTCGTCGAGATCGCGCAGGCTGGATTGGAACGCCGCCTCAAAGCGGCCGCGCCGCTGTTCGCCGCGAAGAAAAAGAAGCACGAGCCGCAGGAGTATTACGACCGGCTGCACACCGAGATCGACATCATCAAGACGATGGGCTTCCCCGGCTACTTTCTGGTGGTCTGGGATTTCATCAAATACGCGAAGGATCACGGCATCCCGGTCGGTCCCGGCCGCGGCTCCGGCGCCGGATCGCTGGTCGCGTACTCGATGGGCATCACCGACGTCGATCCGCTCGACTACGACCTTCTCTTCGAGCGCTTCCTGAACCCTGAGCGCATCTCGATGCCCGACATCGACATCGACTTCTGCATGAATCGCCGCGGCGAGGTGATCGACTACGTCCGCGGCAAGTACGGTGCGGACAAAGTCGCGCAGATCATCACCTTCGGAACGATGGCGGCGAAGTCGGTTGTGCGCGACGTCGGCCGCGTTCTTGGACTTCCGTACGCGCTCGTCGACAAGGTGGCGAAGACGATTCCTGCCGGTCCTGACGTCACGCTGCCGGTCGCCGCGAAAGAGTCACCAGCGCTGATCGAGGCGATGAAAAATGACCACGAGGTCGAGCGCATCATCGAGATCGGCTCGCGCCTCGAAGGGCTTTCGCGCCACGCCGGCATGCACGCGGCGGGCGTCGTCATCACGCCCGAACCGGTCACGAATTACGTACCACTGTACCGCACCAACCGGGATGAAATCGTGACGCAGTACGACTGGCGCGTCGTCGAGAAGATGGGACTTCTCAAGATGGATTTCCTCGGACTGCGCACGCTCACCGTGATCGACGACGCCGTCAAATCGGCAAAGGCGGTGGAAGGCGTAACGATCGAGATCGACAAGATTCCACTCGATGATCCCGAGGTGTTCCGGGTGTTCCAGGAAGGGCGGACCAAGGGCGTGTTCCAGTTTGAGTCGGGCGGCATGGTGGACGTGCTGCGCAAGTCGCGCCCGACCCAATTCGAGGATCTGGCCGCGCTCAATGCGCTTTATCGCCCCGGCGCGCTCGACGCGGGCATGGTGGACGTCTATGTGAAGGTCAAGAGCGGCGCGCAGAAGGCGAAGTACCTCGTGCCGCTGATGAAGGAACTGCTGGAGGAGACGCAGGGCGTCATCGTTTACCAGGAGCAGATTCTGTTGATCGCGCAACGGGTGGCCGGCTATTCACTCGGGCAGGCCGATCTGCTTCGAAAAGCAATGGGCAAGAAGGACGCGGCGATCATGGCCTCCGAACGCGGCAGGTTCGTCGATGGCGCCATCGCCAAGGGGTACGACAAGAAGAAAGCGAATGAGATCTTCGACTACATCGAGCCGTTCGCCCGCTACGGCTTCAACAAGGCGCACTCCGTGGCGTACGCGCTGGTCGCGTATCAGACCGCATGGCTGAAGGTTCACTACCCGCGGCACTTCATGGCTGCGCTGATGACTTCGGAAATGGACCGCACCGACTTCGTGGTGAAGTTCATCAACGAGTCGACGCAGATGGGCATCCGCATCCTGCCGCCGGACATCAACGAATCGAACTATGCCTTCACCGTCGTCGGTCCGAACATCCGCTTCGGCCTCGGCGCGGTCAAAGGCGTCGGCGGCAGCGCCATCGAATCGATCCTCGAAGCGCGGCAGAAGAAAGGGCGATTCACGTCGCTCCTCGATTTTTGCGAAGCGGTCGACCTTCGCGCCTGCAACAAGAAAGTCATCGAGGCGTTGATCAAGTCGGGATCATTCGATTTCCTCGCGTCGAGCCGCAAAGCGCTCTTCGATTCGCTGGAGACGACCGCCGACTCCGCGCAACGCGCGCGCGAGGAAAAAGAACGGGGACAGAATTCGCTTTTCGGGATGCTCACGCCATCCAGTGCGCCGTCGGCCGCGCAAGCGAGGTATTCAGGCCCTGACTGGCCCGACGACGAGAAACTCCGTTTCGAGAAAGAGACCCTCGGCTTCTACATCACCGGCCATCCGCTCAACAAATACTGCGACGAACTGAAGCTGTTCGCGAACGCCACCACCGACACGCTTCATCAACATGTTGACGATGTCGTGAACATCGGCGGCATCGTGTCGCAGATCAAGAAGTCGAAGATCAAGAAGGGGCCGAACGAAGGAAAGTTGATGGCGAAGTTCATCCTCGACGATCAGCGCGGCTCGGTCGAAGTGGTCGTCTTCTCCGATCTCTACTCGAAGTACGCGAAGTGGCTGGAGAACGGGATCGCCGTTCTACTCACCGCCGCGGTGAAAGACACCGGCGGCATGCAGGCCGGCCGCAGCGCGGCGCTGCAGTCGGCCGAGCAGAACGCGCAGCGGTCCGATGACGACTACGCGCAGATCTCCGGCTACGACGTCAGCGAAGAAGACGTCGAGGACGATCGCGATCCGAAAGAGATCGAGGCCGAGAAGTACGGCGACCGCACCGCGAACCTGGGATTGTTTGGTTCCGGGGGAGTGGGGAGTGGGGAGTGGGGAGTGGGAGATGAGGCGGCTTCGAACAAAGATCTGGCTTCGGAAGTCGCCAGCCGGGAGTCGGGAGTCGAAGACGAGGCTTCTTTACTCGAAGAGGACTCTACTCCCACCCACCACTCCCCACATACCACACCCGACGACGACACCACCTTCGCCGCGCACGCCGCGTCCTTCCACGAAGCGCCGATCACGCCCGAATTGAACGCGCTGGAGATCGTGCCGCTCGACGGTATCCGCGACAAGAAAGTGAAAGAGATCGCGCTGGAAGTGCCGTATCCGCGCATGACCGAAGAGACGGTGCGCCGGATTCGCGAGATCGTCGAGGAGCATCAGGGCGAAATACCGCTCAGCGTGACCATCGTCGATCTGCCGCAGATGTTGGCAGACACCTCGCACGGCGGGCAGGTGCGGTTGAAGATCAATCAGCATTTCCGGGTGCAACCCGGCGCCGCACTCAGCACGAAACTGCAGCAGGTACACGCCACGGCCAAGTACGTTTTTTAATCCCTCATGCCCCGTCGGATTCTCCTCGCGCTCTTCGTCGCGCTCCTCGTGCCTTCGTTCGCGCACGCCGGAAGTGCCTGCTGCGAATTCTGCCCCGATCAGTACCAGCAGGAAGGGCAGTTTCCGTACTTCGAAGTGATCCGCACGCGGCGGCTGATCCCGGACACCAGCCTCGTTACTGCCGACGGATGGCAGCGGGTTTTCGAGAGCTGCGCGCAGGCGGAGCGGGTGAACATCACCGCGTCGACGGACGTGACGGTCGTCGCGCGCGCCTTTCTGCAACTCACCGATCTGACCTCGCCCGGCATCGGCGTCGAATACCGCTGGCTGCTCGATGACGTTCCCGTCGGCGCGACATTTCGCTTTCAAGCCGGCGATCATTTTCCATACGCCAACGACATCAACATCGTCCTTCCGCACGTCGGCGTGGGACGGCATCGCCTGGCCATTGAAGGGCGCGTGATCGGCGAGGGCGCCATCGATTTCCGTCTCCTCTTCATCACGGCGCAGGGATTTCCGGCGGCGCGTTTTCCTGCCGACTCCCGCATCGATGCACACACGAGAACGATCGGCACCGACTGGAGCCTGGCCGGCCCTGACCTCGATCTCAATCTCCCGGAGGCGGCGCGCGTTTACTTCCAGGGCTACGTCGAAGGCGCGCCAGGTGATGAACTCGATCTGCGCTACGTGGTCGACGACGCGCCGCAGCCGTCGTTTCATGTCGTGATTCCGTCCGGCGGCGGTGTCGCGCTTTGGGATCATTCCGGCGACGCGATCGCGCCCGGCGCGCACTCCGTCCGCCTCGAAGCGCACGCGCAATCAACAGCGATTCTGACGCTGGAGCAGGTCGAAGCCGCATCCGCTCCAGTGATGCTGCAGAACAAAACGCTTCCGTCATTCGATGCGACGAGTACCGGCTCGCTCGGCGTCGAGCACCAGCCGCTGAACTGCCTGATCCTGAGCGAGGGGGCGAGCGGCGGGACTGGCGGATTGGGCGGGACGCCGGCGTGCGGCAAGTACGACCTGCTCCTCGACACGACGCTACCTGCCGCGCCGGTCAACGACGCGACCAGGACGCCGCTCGACGACTACACCGCGTTCGGCGACGGCTATGTCGAGATCGATAATCGCAGCGACACGAGCGGCATCGTCACGCTGACGGTCGAAGCGATTTACGAAGATGGGCGGGCGGCAAACTGCAACACGCTGATCGAAACCTCCGACGCGTCCTGTCCGGCCTCGAATACGTGCGCGACGGCGGACTTCACGCTCGTCGAATTCGCGGTGCCGCCTGGACGCTCGCAGAAATTCTTCTACGTCGATCCGATTCGTTGGGGCTCGGCGGCGCCGAACCGCATCCGCGTCTGGGCGCGCTCGGGCAATTGCTTCGGCGTTCCGCCCGTCGACATCGCATACGGCCTTACCCGCCTCGGCATGCAACTCGTGCCCGCGGGCGCGGGTGCATGCTTCTCGGCGCGCAATTTCGGCCGTCCGGCGCCGCCCGCGGCGACGGCATCGATCGTCGGATCGAAAGTGAATCTGCAACTGCAGGCCGCGACGACCTCGTTCGGATTCCTCGATGTGATGCGCGCGACGGAAAACGGTCCGTTTACCTTCCTGGTCCGGCTGCCGGACACGACGAAATCGTTCATCGACGACACCGTCCGTCCGGGCGTCATGTACCGCTACCAGGTGCACGCGGTCGAGAATTCGGCCGACTCGCAGTTGCCGTATCCGTTCGTGTGTGGCGTTCCGTCCAGCGAGATCCGGATCACAGCTCCGCCTCTCAGCCCTCGGCGGCGGGCTGTGCATTGACGGCCGTGCGATCCTCATCGGAAAGAGGAGGGCTCGTCCAATGGCCGAAGCAACGCAGTCCTACGGCACGCATCGCCGCTTTTTTCCGCTGTTCCACTTCTTCGCGATCCCGCTGCTGGTTGCCAACCTGATCGTCCGCATCGTCTACGCCTGGATGCATCGCGGCGCGCGGCTGGTGTGGTGGGAAATCGCCGTCGCCGTGGCATTGCTCGCCGTCGCATTCGCGTCGCGCGCCATGGTGCTTACGGTGCAGGACCGCCTGATCAGGCTCGAAGAGACGTTGCGTTTGCAGCGTTGCCTTCCGGACGATCTGCGAGGACGCATTGGCGAGCTCTCAAACGGACAGTTGGTTTCGCTCCGCTTCTGCGGCGATGAAACCGAGCTGGCAGCCCTGACGCGATCGGTTCTCGACGGCAAGTTGAAAACGCGCAACGAGATCAAGCAGCAGATCAAGACGTGGCGGCCGGACACGCAACGCGCGTAGTGGCGTGCGGCCGGCGTTTTCATCGGTTCCGGCAACTCAGCTTGCCAAAGCACA
>DATART010000103.1:0-5849 GCA_036264035.1 Thermoanaerobaculia bacterium
AGGACCCGCGCCGATGCTCTTCGAAGAGGATGCTTCGGCGGAGCGGCAGCACCACCTGAAGGCGGTACCCAAAAAGGATGCGGCAGCGAAGTGATTTGAGTGTCGAAGGGGCGGCGACCGCGGAGGGGACTCCGGTCGCGCCCGACATGACCGAGCCGCGCGTTCCGATCGAGCGCGCCTTCATCGACAAACGCGTCGTCCTGCTTTGCGCGTGCGCTGTCGTGCTCGCGATCGCGACCGGCTTCATCGCGCAGGGACTGGTCGGGCTGATCGGAATCGTCACGAACATCGCCTTCTACGGCCGCTTTTCCACCCGCTTCGTTTCACCCGCCGGCAATCACCTCGGCTGGTTCGTGCTCGTCGTTCCCGCGATCGGAGGTCTGATCGTCGGCGTCATGGCGCGCTACGGATCGAAAGCGATTCGCGGCCATGGAATCCCCGAGGCGATGGAGGAGGTGCTGTTGAACGAGAGCCGGATTCCGGCGCGCATCACGCTGCTCAAGCCCGTCAGCGCGGCGATTTCGATCGGCACCGGCGGCCCGTTCGGCGCCGAGGGACCGATCATCGCCACGGGTGGCGCGCTCGGATCGTTGATCGGACAAATTCTGAAAACGACCGCCGACGAGCGGAAGACGCTGCTCGCTGCCGGCGCCGCGGCCGGAATGGCGGCGACGTTCGGCAGTCCGGTTTCGGCGGTGTTGCTCGCGGTCGAGTTGCTGCTGTTCGAGTTCCGGCCGCGATCGATCGTGCCCGTCGCACTCGCGAGCGCGGCGGCGACGGCGATCCGTATGTTGTACGTCGGTACCGAGCCGATTTTCGCCATGCCGCTGCTGGCGCGGCCGAGCGGCGAAGCGCTCGCGGCGTACGCGATCATCGGCGCGCTCGTCGGCTGGCTGGCCGTATATGTCACGCGCGCCGTCTACTGGGTCGAAGATCTCTTCGAAAAGCTGCCGATCCATTGGATGTGGTGGCCTGCGCTCGGCGGCCTCGCGGTTGGACTGGTCGGCTACTTCGCGCCGCACACGCTCGGCGTCGGCTACGACAACATCGAAGGAATGGTGGCCGGCCGCATCGCGGGACAGGCGGTGCTCTTCCTCTGCATCATGAAATTCATCTCGTGGTCGATCTCCCTCGGCAGCGGGACCTCGGGCGGCACGCTCGCTCCACTCTTCACGATCGGCGGCGGTGCCGGCGTAGCGCTCGGCGAGCTGGCGACGATGCAGTTCCCGCGCTTCGGAATCGATCCGCGCATCTGCGCGCTGGTCGGAATGGCGGCGATGTTCGCCGGCGCGTCGCGGGCGTTGCTGGCCTCGGTCGTCTTTGCCTTCGAGAAGACGCTGCAGCCGATGGGACTTCTCCCGCTTCTCGCCGGCTGCACCGCCGGATTTCTCGTTTCGTCGCTGCTGATGCGCAACACGATCATGACCGAGAAGCTGGCGCGGCGCGGCGTGCGCGTGCCGATGGAGTACGCCGCCGATTATCTCGACCGCGTTTCGGTGAGCGACGCCTGTTCGCGCGCGGTGGTGACGCTGCGCGAGGATCAGCGCATCAGCGAAGTGCACGCGCTCGTGCCGACGCATCAGGGCTTTCCCGTGGTCGATCGCGCCGGCCGTCTCCTCGGCGTCGTGACGCGCCGCGATTTCATTGACCGCGAGCCCTTCACGCGCGTCGGCGATCTGATTCGCCGTCCGCCCGCGGTCGTCTTCTCGGATATGTCGTTGCGCGAAGCCGCCGATCACATGGTGCGCGAGGAAGTCGGCCGGCTGCCGGTCGTCGAGCGCGCCGATCCGTCGCGCGTTACCGGCATCCTCACGCGCAGCGACCTGCTGAGCGCGCACGCGCAACGCTTGGACGAAGCGCGCCGCTGACGTACTCTTCTGTTTCATGACCAGACAGGAGCTGTTGTCGAAAATCCCGCTATTCGAGTCGCTGACCCAAGACGATTTGAACGCGCTGACGATCCGGCTCGACGAGGCCGAATACGCTCCGGGAGACGTGATCTTCAACCAGGGCGACGAAGGAACGTCGCTGTTCGTGATCGAAGACGGTGCGGTCGAAATCTGCTATGGCGAAGGCGCCGGCAACATCATTCTGGCTACGCTGTTCAACGGCCAGTATTTCGGCGAGCTGTCGCTCTTCGACGGCGCGCCGCGCTCGGCCACGGCAACCGCGCGCCAGCCGACGCGCGTGATTCGCCTCGACCGCGAAGACCTCGTCGATTTCGTGCACAAGAATCCGGCCGCGGCGCTGCGCATCATCGAGGAGATGGGCGACCGCCTGCGCCAGACGAACGAGCTGATGTCGCGTCAGGTCTCGCGCAACGTGCTGCAGGAACAGGAAGAGACGCTGACGTTCGGCCAGCGCATCGCCGACCGCGTGGCGGCCTTCGGCGGCTCATGGCCGTTCATCATTCTCTTCTCGGTCATCATGACGGTCTGGATGTCCATCAACGTCCTGCGAGTGATGAACTTCGATCCCTATCCGTTCATCCTGCTGAACCTCGCATTGTCATCGGTCGCGGCGCTTCAGGCCCCGATCATCATGATGAGTCAGAACCGCCAGTCGACGAAGGACAAGCTCCTCGCCGAGAACGACTACCAGGTCAATCTGAAAGCGGAAATGGAGATCGCCGCGCTGCTGCGGGGCCAATCGGAGTTGCTGGCGCGCGTCGCGGTGATGGAGCGGGTCATCGCGCGGCGCAGCGAGTAGTCACCGCCACGTCATCTCGAACGCGCAGTACGAATCGCCGAGGGTCTGGCACTTTGTCTCGACGACCGTTGGGTCGGTGCCGCCGTGGCGGAGGACCGACTCGAGGTAGAAGCCGACGCCGCTCGCGCAGTAGATCGGGCTGTAGACCGGGTAATCGCTGCACAGCATCCGGCCGCCATTCGCGGTCTTGTCGAAGCGGACGTTCCCGAACTTCTGAAACTGGTTATGAAAGAGCGCCTGGCTCTCCATGAACTTCACCAGTTCGGTGCTATCGAGCGATCTGTAAACGCGTCCGATTCCCAGCTCCGCTGAGGCGGCGCCGATGAGCGCGAGGACATTCGGATACTTCTGCTTCAGCGTCTCGTAGATCGCGCGGTCGAGCTCGATGAGCGACGCGAACTCGCACCAGCTCGATGCCAGCGGCGTCTTCGTATAGCTCGCAGTGCGCGGCGTGAGCCTGGCGATGACCGCCGCGAAGCCCTCTTCGCCGGCCACCTCGTTGAGGAACTGCTTGCGCCCGCCGAACATCACCCCTTTGACTTTGGCCGCATCGGGATTAGGTCCCACCAGCACTTCTTTGCCTTCCAGACGCGGCAGCGGCGCCGCGGGACCCTTTCGTTGCAGGAGCAGAGACATCGAGCGCGATTCTATCGCCGATCCGGAAGTGCATCATCGGGACGTGGCGGAGCCTTGGGCGACCGCATGCCGCCGGCCGTGCTGGCTTCGTGTCAGACTCGTAACGGCATGAGTGGGGGAGTTGGAGCATTCTGTCCGGTCAGTACCTGGGAGAAAATCATTCCGATGCGTTGCCTCGGCCGCATTGCGCTTCTCTTTCTGCTCGTGACGAGCGCTGCATCCGCACAAGTCAAAGAGACGATCGACGTTCATCTCGTCGAGGTGCCGGTCACGGTCGTCGACCGCGCGGGCAATCCTGTGCGCGGACTGACGGCGGCGAATTTCGAGCTGTTCGATCAGGGGACGAAGCGCGCCATCGGCAACTTCGACGCGATCGATTTCGAATCCGAGGGCGTGCGGTCGGCGTCGCCGCTGAATCCGGCGGCGCGGCGCAACTTCATCCTGCTGTTCGACCTCTCCTTCTCGTCACCGACAGGACGCAAAAAGGCGCAGGAGGCGGCGCGCAACTTCATCGCCAAGGGCATGGGCCGTCGCGATCTCGCTGCTGTCGCTACCATCGACGTCGACCGCGGCTTCCGCATGATCACGGCGCTGACCACTGACCGCAATCTCCTCGGCAGTGCCATCGCCAATCCGCGGACGTTCGTCTCATCCGATCCATTGCGCATCGCCGGCTCCGAGGTCCTGAAGCTTCACCCGACGGACAACGTGTCTCGCGCGGACGTCGACGCCGTCGACGACTTCGCCGCCGACATCGCGCGCGGCGAAAAGAAACTGAACGATCAATACAACCGCACGCGCATCGAACGCCAGTTACGACTTCTTTCCGACCTCGGCCGCACGTTGCGCGTGCTGCCCGGCCGCAAGCAGGTCATCTTTTTCTCCGAGGGCTTCGATCCGCGGCTCGTCCGCGGACGCGATGCGAGGTCCGGCACCGACGAACAGGACGATGCGTCGCAAACGATGTCCGGAAACGTCTGGCGTGTCGACACCGACGCGCGCTACGGCAGTTCGATGACCATGACCATCCTCGACGAGATGGCGCGCTCACTGCGCGGTTCCGACGTCGTGCTGCATGCCGTCGACATCCAGGGCGTGCGCGTCCAGAACGACCAGAACGGATCGCGCATCAACTCCAACGACGCGCTGCATATGCTCTCGCGGCCGACCGGCGGCGAGGTTTTCAAGAACTCGAACGATGTCAATGCCGATCTCGACAAGATGCTTCGCGCGCAGAACGTCGTCTACGTCCTCGGCTTCCGCGCGCCGGTCTCGAACGACGGCAAGTTCCACGAGCTCAAAGTGCGCGTGACCGGCGTTCCGGGCGCGCGCGTGTTTCACCGCGCCGGTTACTACGACTCCAGCGAGCAAAGCGCGCTCGAACGCTCGCTATCGAATGCGGAGATCGTTCTCAATGACATCCCGCAGAGCGACATCAAAGTTGCCGCGCTGGCGGCGGCGTTCCCGGCGAAAGAGGGGAACGCGCAGGTGCCGGTCGTCATCGACATCGCCGCCGCCGGGTTGCTGCACGACGCGAAGGCGAATGATGTTGTCGCCGAGGTTTACGTGTACGCGTTCGATGACCAGGGAGTGGCGCGGGATCGCTCGTACCAGCGCCTCACCATCAACACCGCGCGCATGGCCGGCCGCGAAGGCATCAAATATTTTCCGACGCTCACCCTTCCGCCCGGGAAATACGCGGTGAAAACGCTCGTGCGCGTGACCGGTACCGAGCGCAAAGGCTTCGCGCGCACCGACGTCGACGTGCCTTCCGCAAATGACGTCGCCGTATTGCCGCCGATGTTCGTCGACGACCCCGCCGCGTGGGTAGTCGTCCGTGGTAGTTCACACGACGACGCGCCGTATCCGTTTCACATCGACGGCGAGCCGTTCATGCCCAGCGCCAGCGCCGGCGTCCGCAACGGCCACGCGCGCCGCGTCGCGCTGTTCGTTTTCAACGTCGAGCCGGACGAGCTGGCGTGGGATGCCGCCGCGATCGATGCGCTCGGCCCGCATCCCGGCGCGCCGGTCGTGCTTCAACGGCTGCAAGGTCAGGATGTGATGAAAATCCTTCTCGATTATTCTCCCGCCGATCTGCTGGCGGGTGCGGCGTCGTTCGACGTCACCGTTCACAAAAAAGGCTCCAGCGACGCACGAAAGGCAAGCGTGCCGCTGGTGGTTCAATGAAAGTTTTCTCTGCGACCATCTGCGTCATCTGCGGATAAAAAACCTGGAGAACCCGATGAAACGCTACTTAGCAACCGCAGCCATCCTCTTCACAACCTCCGCCTTCGCGCAACTGAAGGAGACCGTCAACGTCAACGTCATCGAGGTGCCGGTGACGGTCGTCGACTCCAGCGGCAATCCGGTGCGCGGACTGACCGCCGCGAATTTCGAGGTCTATGACGGCGGGAAAAGGCAGGCCATCACCTCATTCGACAAAATCGATTTCGGATCGACGGAGGCCGCCGCGAATGCGATCTCGCCGTTGAATCCGGCCGCGC
>DATART010000129.1:0-6473 GCA_036264035.1 Thermoanaerobaculia bacterium
CATGAAGCGTCATGCCCGCGAGCATGAAACGTCATGCCCGCGAGCATGAAACGTGATGCCCGCGAGCATGAAGCGTCATGCCCGCGAGCATGAAACGTCATGCCCGCGAGCATGAAACGTGATGCCCGCGAGCATGAAGCGTCATGCCCGCGAGCATGAAGCGTCATGCCCGGCGGAACTGAAACGTCACGATATGCGATTCGCCTCTATCCTGCTTGGTCGCAATGCTTTAGCTGGGCGTAATTAGGGGGGCGGCCTTCGTTTCGCCCTCGATCCATGGCTGCAAATAACGCAATTCTTGTATGTCGAGCGCAGAACGAAGGTGTGACCCCTGGTTTCGTGACGAGCCCGATCCTCACGCGCGCGAGCCCGAACGTGAGCCGATCGCGTTCCGCCGCCGTAGGCGGCGTAAGAGCAGTAGCCCCCGGCTTCAGTCGGGGTTCGCGAAGATGCGCACGATTTGTGAGCGCGCTTCAGCGCGCGAAAGAAAATTTGGCGAGCATCGCAGAAGTCGTTCTTTCGCGTGCTGAAGCGCGCTCACGAGATTATCTGCGTCGAAACCCCCATCTGAAGATGGGGTCTACGGCTCTTACGCCGCCTACGGCGACGGTTCGAGGCCCTACACCGCCTGCAACTTCGTCAGCGCCCGCAGCACCTCCGCGACGCTCCACGCCTGCGCGGCGCAGCCGCGCGGCGTGAAGGGCGGCTCGGCGTCGAAGACTTCGCTGATCGTGCCGATGCAGGACGTTCCCAGCTCGGCGCGGAAGCCGTCGAGGAAACCCATTGCGGTTTTGATATCGGACGGATGCACGTTCAGCCAGGCGTCGACGAAGGGTCCGATCAGCCAACCCCAGACCGTGCCTTGGTGATAGGCGGCGTCGCGGGCGCGAAGGTCACCGTCGTACTTGGGTTTGTAGTCGGGGTGCGATCGCGACAACGAACGCAGGCCGACTGGAGTCAGCAACTCGTCCTGCACCACGGAGACGACGCGACGCCAGCGGCTTTCGTCGAGAACCGGGAAGTCGAGCGAGATCGAGAAGATCTGGTTCGGTCGGAGCGCCGTGTCGTTTGCATCGACCACGTCGTACAGATATTGACCTTCGTCGTACCAGAAGCGTTCGTTGAACGACTTACGGGCGCGCGACGCGTGCTCGTCCATCCGTTTCGCATTTGCGTCGTCCTTTTCCTGGATCAGGAGCTGTTGGAGGATGCGCAGCGCGTTGTACCAGAGCGCGTTGATCTCGACCGCCTTGCCGCGCCGAGGAGTGACCACCCAGCCGTCGACCTTCGCGTCCATCCACGTGAGTTGATAGCCCTCGGCTCCTTGCGAGAGCAATCCGTCCGCGGGGTCGACATGGATGTTGAAGCGCGTGCCGGCGAGATGGTGATCGACGATGTCGACGAGCTTTGGAAGCAGCATCCGCAGCGTCTCGCGGTCGTTCGTCGCGCGGACATAACGCCAGACGGCGTGGAAGAACCAGAGCGTCGCGTCGGCCGTGTGATACAGCCCTTCGCTATCCCCCTCGGGGAAAAGATTCGGAATGAGGCCGTCGCGGATGTAGGAGGCGAACGTGCGCAGGATGTTGCCGGCTTCGCGGAACCGGCCGGTGCAGAGGGTCAGGCCTTCGAGGCTGATCATCGTGTCGCGGCCCCAATCGGTGAACCAGTGGTAGCCGGCGATGACGGTGCGCGGCTCGTCGCCCGCGGCACGCGCGCGCGCCTCGTCGGCGGCGCGCGTGTGCGGATGGATCAGGAACTGGTCGGCGGCGAGGACGAGCAGGCATGCGAAGGGATCGCTCTGATGCGAGATCGTCAGCATCTTCGCGACGCGCTCGTCTTCGGCCGAGGATGCATCGGCGCACGGAAGCGCCTTCACGACCTCCCACGATTCCACGGATGCGACGAGGCCGCAATCGTGATCGCGATTCAGTTCGATGTGAACGACGCCGGGGCTCCACAGCTCGCCTTCGTACTCGTAACCGCGGCTCTTTTCGATGCGATAGAGAACGTGCTCGAACGAACGCGGATCCTGTTCGATGCGTGAGCTGCCGAACGTCAGAAGCCGAAGCGGCGGGTACTCGTCGCCGTCGCATATCTCGAGTCCGCGCCCGTCCTCGTCGATGGTCACCTTCCACCGATCGGATTTCTGTCCCGCAACCAAACCTTCGTGCGGACGGAAGTGCAGCGATGGCCGAAGCCGCAACCGCAATCCGCTCGGACCTTCGAGCAATCGGTACGTGATGTAAGTCGTGTTCTGCAGATGCGGCATCAGGACGCGTTTCTCGATGCGGATGCCGCGGCTGCAGAAGCGCCAGACCGGCCGCCCGTTCTCGATCGCGAACTCCTCGAGGATGTCATCCTCGGGGAATGCCACCTCGCGGCCGCCGTGCTCGTCGCCGCTGAGGCGCCAGCAGAGTCCATCCGGACCTTCGAGGACTTCTTCGAGATGATTGAACATCATCGTGCGTCCGCGCGGAGCGGGGAGAGCGGCGATGAGGAAGCCGTGAAAGCGCCGCGTGTTCGCGCCGCCAACCGTGCCGGAGGCGTATCCGCCGAGGGCGTTCGTGACGAGCCATTCGCGCGTGAGGAGCTCGTCGCGAGCGTCGCCGCGCTTCCAACCGATCTGAATCGGGATCGCAACCGTTGCTTCGGAGGTGGTCATCGCGGCAGACGACGTCCTGCGCAAGTTATGCCTGAGCCGCAGTTTCGTTCACAATAGGCCGAGCGTTTCGAGAGGGAGGGGCTTCATGAGAAGAAATGCTGCGGTTGCGGGTGTCGTGATGGGTGTGCTGTTGTCCGCCTGCGCCCACCACAAAACCGCCACCGGCGCTGAGACGGCGCCGTCTCCGGTTCCTGCGCCCGTGACCGTGGCCATTGAGCCGCCTGAGCCCGCGCTGCAGCCGCAGCCGATGCCGGCAATCGTCCCCGCGACGCCGATTCCCGTCGTTACGCCGCCTCCGCCGCCGCCGATCATCGATCCAACGCTCGATCAGGCCGCATCCCTCGCAGCCAACAATCAGCCCGATCAGGCGCGGCGCGTTTACCTGGCGCTGCTCAATCAGGCCAACGTGTCGCGGCAGACCATTGCAGCAGCGGCGCGTGGGCTGTACCGGCTCGGCGCGTACGCCGACGCCGTCGAAGCGTTCCGCAACCTCGGCACCTTCAATCGCGGCGAGGAGGACCTTCGCTACTACAACGCCGTCTCCTTGTTCGAGACCGGGCATTACGACGATGCGAAGAAAGAGCTGGCGTGCGCGCTGCCGTATATCGAGATCACGAGCGACGTCGCGCGCTACCGCGACAAGATTCAGAAGATGGGCACCCCGCAAGCGATGAAGTGATCGCGCGCCGATGAACGCCGCGACACGCAAGAAGCTGCTCGCGTATGCGATCCCGGCCGACCTCGTCGTCCTCGCCACCGGCATCGGCCTGCTGGTTCCGGGCCTCCCGGCGATCGCGATCATCTGGCTGTATGTGATCGCGGTCGCGCTATCGGCGTGGAAATCGGGCTGGCCGGGCGCCATCGCGGCGATCGTTCTGTCGTGCGCGCTGCTGCTGCTGGTTTTCCGGACGTCGGTTCCGCGTGACCAGATCGGCATGTTGATCGCGGCCGGTGTGGCCGCGTCGATCCCGCTTGCGGCACTGCGTGCGAGGCGCGTCCGCATCAAGTTCCTGCGCGCGCAGGACGCGTTACTGTTTTTCGAGCCGACGAGTGCTGCTCCGCAGTCGATCGAGGAAGCGGCCGCCGGCGCCATCCTCGATCCGGCGCATCTCGCCGAGCGCGAAGCGCTGGCGCGCGCGGAAGGGGAGAGGATCGCATCGCAACGATTCGCCGTCGAAAAAGCGAGAATCGAAGCCGAGCACGCTGACCGTTTGAAGGTTCATCAGGCCGAGCTCGATGCCGCGCGCCTGGCGTTGGATGCTGAACGCGCGGAGCTGAAACAGCGGCCGCCGATCATCGAGAAGCAGATCGACGAGGAAGCGTTGGCGGAGCGGCTCGAGCATCTTCGCGCCGAATTGCAGCAACAGTTCCTGCGTGAGATGCAGCCGCGGATCGATGCCGCTCTGGCGCAGCAGAGAGAAACCCTTGCGCGCGATTCCGACCGCGAGATCGCGAAGGTTCGACAGGCTGCCGAGGAGCGTGTGGCGGCGGTCCGGGCAGAGCTCGAACGCGTTGTCGCGCAACCGGCGCCCGCGAAATACGCGCGGCCACCGGTGCAGCGCGGGATCTTGAGCCGCTTCTTTCATCCGCGGCCGAAGCCCATGCTGCAACTGAATCGCGAGATCGTGACGAAACCAGAGCCGGTTGCCGTGGCCGATGAGGCGCCGCGAAAATACGACGTCACCTGCGCCAACTGCCACGTTGTTTTCGACGCGGCCGAGTCCGACTGGTGTAGTTGCCTCACGCGCGATCGCACCGTCGTCTGCACGAATTGCCTGACCTGCTTCTGCAACTCCCCGCCGGCGTATAAGGAAATCTTCTGGTCCGATGCGCCGCCGCAACTTCTCGACCGCAAAGCCGCGGAGCTGCGCTCCCAGTCGCTGAGCATGGCCGGGAGCGCCAGCGCGTCCGACGTTCGCCGGCCGCTGGTGATGCTCGTCGACAGCGATCCCGACAACCAGGCCATCATCCAGCGCGTCTGCGCGAACCTCGGCTACGGCGCCGTGTCATCGGACGGGCAGGATGCGCTGGCCATCGCTCGCAGCTATCGTCCCAATCTCATCCTGGCCGACGCCATCCTGCCGCGTCTCGACGGCCGCGAGCTCTGCCGGCTGCTGAAGGAAGATCCAGCCTTTGCAGCCACGAAGTTCGTGGTCATCTCGGGCCTTTATACCGATACGAAGTTCAAGCGCGAGTTGATGCAGCGATTCGGTATCGACGACTGCCTGGCAACGCCGGTATCGATCACGGACCTCATCAACCTGCTGCAGCGCCATCTCGAAGGCGTCCGCGATCTGCCGGCGCAGGAGAATCTTTACGATCAGCACCGGAAAGTCTTCGGTGCGCCGCTCGATGCGCGCACGTCGTACGAAATCGCATGCGTCAACTGCGGCGACATGTTCGACGCCGTGAAGGCGGCGTGGTGCGCATGCGCGGATGGCGACCACACGCTCGCCTGCGAGCACTGCGGCGGCTGTTTCTGCGACGCCGCCGACTACCGGCGACGCTTCTGGGCCGGCGCGCCCGCGGTGCTGTTCGAGCGAAAGACGCTCGTGGAACCGACGCTCGCGGAAACGACAAGCGACAAACGACCGCTGGTCGCCGTCATCGACGACGATCCGAGCGCGGAACTGCTCGTCCGTACAATCGCCTCAACCCTCGGCTACGGCGTTGCGGGATATGCAAACGCCGGCCAGGCCATGACGCAAAAGCCGGACTTGATCTTCGTCGACGCGTTGCTGTCGCGGCACGACAATCGTTCTGTCGCGCGCCGCCTGAAAGACGTCGCGTCGAACAAGGTCATCGTCATGAGCGGGCGCGCGGCCGATCCCGAATTCCGCCACGACGCGGCGGCGCGATTCAAGGCTGACGATTGTCTCGCCAGGCCGCTCGCCGCCGCCGACATCATCGAGGCGCTGAAGAAGTACCTGCCGCAAGCGCGCACTAGCGGCTAGAATCATGGCTACATCTATGACCGTGAAGCGTGTACTCGCCCTGGCGTCCGTCGTGGCGGCTGCCGCTTTTTCCGCGCCGGCGCAGACGCGCGACCTGAACCCGACCGTAAAGGTGCTGGCGCGTCCGCAGAGTCCCGTGCCGCCGGAATGCGCCACCGATCCCTCCACGGTTCCCGCGCTCGAGGCCGAGGCGCCGGCGGTGGAACCGGCGGTCGCGCCGGCGCCGCCGTCGAAGGACTTGCGCGCCAGTTTGCGCCGGCTGCAAATGGCCGCCGATGCGAATGACTATGCCGCGTTCAAGTCCGCGCTCGGGGAAGCGCGGCGCGCCGCGGCAGCGCATCCCGCAGGCGGCGAACGGAATGCCGCCAACGATGCTCTACAGGTTTTCGCAGATATCGAACGCGTGTGGGACTACGCGATGTCCTCGCCGACCGGCTCCTTCTTCGACGCTGCCGCGCAGGGCGGATCGCTGTTGAACGCGATGAAGCGCTACCCCGATTACGGCCGCACGATCGCGGATCAGACGTTCACCACCGGCGGCCAGACGCTCTATCCGACTCCGGAAACGCGCCATTTCCTCGCGCGCGAATCCGCCCGCCGTCTGGCCCGCCTCGGCGTATCGACACCGGCGCGTGTCGCGCGCGGATCGCAGCCGGAGCCGGCGCCTCGCCGCGTTATCGCCGCACCCCCGGCGAAGAAGCCTGCGCAGGTTGCAGCGAAAGCGGCAGCTCCGAAGACGAAGGCGAAGAAAGCGATTGCGACGACCACGGCTGCGAAGAAATCCGAGCCGAAGAAAATCGCATCGGTCCCGAAGAAAGCGGAGCCGAAGCCTGACGTCAGCATCGGCAAAGCAACAC
>DATART010000130.1:0-8014 GCA_036264035.1 Thermoanaerobaculia bacterium
TCTCGTCGGCGAGCGGGCAGAGAAAGCCGTCGCGCGTCATCCCGTCGACGAGCTCCGCGTGGCCCATGCGATGGCCCCAGCGCACGCGCGGCAGCAGGTACGGCGTGTTCGACATCGACTCCGTGCCGCCCGCGAGGACAACGCTGGCTTGCCCGAGGCGGATCTGATCCGCCGCATTCATGATCGCGCGGAGTCCGGATCCGCAAGCCTGATTGACGGTGTACGCGGGAACTTCGTGACGAAGTCCCGACTTGATGGCGATCTGGCGCGACACGTTCGGCCCTACCCCGGCCTGACGGGCGTTGCCGAAGATCACTTCATCGATCGCATTCGGATCGATGCCGCTGCGTGCGAGTGTCGCTTTCGCGCTGGCAGTGCCAAGCTCCGCGGCGGTGAGCGACGACAATCCTCCGCCGAATTTTCCGATGGGCGTGCGGACGGCGGCGGCGAGATAGATGGTTTCGTTCAGCTTCGGCATAGTGCGTTCACGGTGTCGGCGTAGGTCTGCACCGACTGCAACAAATCCTTCTTCCCGATCTTCTCATTGGCGCCGTGGGCATCGAGGATCGAGCCCGGGCCGAAGAGCAGCGGCGTACCGAGCGCGCCGAGGTGCGGCACGTCGGTATTGAACGCGACCACGCGCGATTCGAAACCGTCCGGAACTTTCATGCGCTGCGGCGGATTGCCGCGCGAGACGGTGATCGTGCCGCCGTGCCGCGCGATGATCGATTGCAATTTTGCCTGGACCTGCTCCGTCTCGGTCACCGTGCGAAAAATCATCTGGCACTCGGCCTCGGCGGGAATCACATTCGGCTTCTCGCCGCCGCGCACGACACCGACGTTGACGGTCGTGTCGCCGAGGTCGTCGTCGGAGCCCCAGTTCGTGGCGTTGATCTCGCTGATTGCGGCGACCATCTTGTTGATCGCCGAATCGCCGCGCTCCGGATACGCCGAGTGTCCGGCGATGCCGTCGAATCGAACGAAGCAGGTCAGCGCGCCTTTCGATGCGCGCGCAAACGTCGATTCCGTCGGTTCACCGACGAGCACGTACTCCGATCCGAGGTCAGCAAACTCCTTGTTCGCCATCTTCGCGCCGAGCGAATCGGTCTCCTCGCCCACGACGAGGAGGTACGCGAAATCATTCATCCTGTCCGCGCGCAACCGCTCCCCCGCGGCGATCATCGCCGCGATGATCCCTTTCGTATCGCACGCACCGCGGCCATACAGAAACTCGTCATCCTCCGATGCCGCGAACCACGGCGGCACGGTGTCAATGTGCGAGTTGATGACCACGCGCGGCCGCTCGCCCGCCGCGGCGTAAATGTTGAAGCGGCGAGCGCTCACCTCGTGACGCCGGCACGCGTAGCCGAGCGCGGCCAGTTCATCATGAAGAAAAACGGCGGCGTCGAACTCGTTCTCGGTCGGCGACGGGATATCGATGAGCCGCTTCGCGAAACGGATGGCGTCGAACATGAGGCTCATTTCACCACAGAGACACCGAGGGCACAGAGAGTCCTCTCAGTGTCCTCTGCGTCTCTGTGGTTTGAACCGTTCGCGCGGCAGTTCGAGGAACATCCCCGGGAACGTGGCGCGCATACGCGTGAGGTCAGGATCGCCGGGCCACTGTTGCCAGATTTCCTCGGCGAGCCGTTGGATCTCCGGACGATTGCGGTCCGCGAGCGCCAGTCCGATGCGCGTCAGTTGCTGCTCGCGCCGATCGAGCCTGTCGGAATCGGTGAGAGCGAGGTTTAATTGTTCCCTGGCCGGAACGAGGTTGCGATTGAGAAGGGCAATCTCGCCCATCCGGAAGTGCGCTTTTGCGAAGTGCGGGTCCTGCTGCAGGACGCGATGGAGCGTCTTGCGAGCCTCCATCCAATCGCCGCCGGCGAGCTGTGAAATCGCCGTCGCGTACAGCGCTTCCGCTCTCGGTTCGAGCGCCGGCTGCGGGACTGGCGCGGGAGCAGGCGCCGGCGCCGGCGGCGTTTCCTGGGTCGTTATCGTCGGCGGCCGCGCCTGCGCAGTTTCAGCGGTATGAGTCGTCACCGGCTTGACCTCCGGAACGACCGGCTTCTGCTCCTCGATGACTGCCGGTGGCGCGGTGACACTCACGGACGTCGTCGATGGAGCAACCGGCTGCGGCGCCGGTGCGGTGGTCTGCGTCGCCGGAGCAGGCGCGGAGCGATGCGTCGCGATCACGGCGGCGGCTGCCGCAAGGGCGATCACCAATACGATGATCACAACCGGCAGCGCACTGCGGCGGCGCGGTTGTGTGGACGATTCCTGCACGGTCTTCAACTGCGATCCGGTGAGCAACGTCGGCGTTGCCGCCGTCAGCGCATTTGCGTTTGTGTATGGCGCCGTCTTCGCGCGGCCGAGCTGCGCGTCGAGCGCGGTGACCAACTCGGCGGCCGTGAAGCGCTCCGCGACATTCTTTCGAAGGCAACGCCGGATGATCTCGTTCATCCCCGGCGAAATCCCGGGGTTCACCGACAGCGGTTCGGCCGGCTCGTCGCGGATGATCTGCGTCATCGTTTCCGTGATGGTCTCGCCACCGAACGGCCGGCGTCCCGTGGCCATCTCGTACAGCACCACGCCGAGCGAGAAGACGTCGGTGCGGCCCTCGATCGTTTTGCCGAGAGCCTGCTCGGGCGACATGTAGTGGATCGTGCCGAGGATCATCCCCTGCTGCGTGACGAACGCGGTGGGAGTTTCGGACGAAGGCGCGCCGGCGACGCCGACCTGTTTGGCGATACCGAAGTCGAGCACCTTCACGCGATTGCCGGACACGATGATGTTGTCCGGCTTGATGTCGCGATGCACGATCCCTTTCGCATGCGCCTCGGCCAGTGCATCGGCCACGGCGCGCGCGATGCGGCAGACCTCCGACTCGGAAAGCCCGCCGCGCTTGATGACCTGCGTCAGCGATTCGCCTTCGACGAACTCCTCGACGATGAAGATGTGATCGCCGTCCTGCTCGATCGAATGAATCGTCGCGATGGAAGGGTGATAGAGCTGCGCCGCCGTCCGCGCTTCGCGCTTCAACCGCGCCGTCGCCTCGACATCGGCGAGCACACTCGGCGGCAGCACTTTGATCGCGACAGTGCGTCCGAGACGCGTGTCTTCCGCGCGCCAGACCTCGCCCATCCCACCCGCGCCGACGCGTGCGATCAGGCGGTAGGGACCGAGGTGTTGGTCAGGAACGAGCATGGTTGGCTTCTGTCATCCTTTATATGCCTTGTCGCGGAGAAGGACGCGCTCAATCGTTGCGACGCCTGCCTTGATAGTGAAGAGTATTCGCCAATCGCCGACTCGAATCCGAAATAGAGGTGGCTTGTATCCTTCGAGCCTCCGAACGCCAGTTTGGTCTTCGCTCAGCCGACTTACGGCGTCAACGACGCGGCCGCGGATCGCAGGATCGAGCCTGCGGAGGTCTTTGCGAGCGCGCGACTGCCAGGCGATCAGGTAACTCACGAGCGAAATTGCGCACGATTTCCTCATGAGGGACGGACGGCTCGTCGTCGTCACCCTCGAGGTCAGACGGGTCGAACGGCTCATCGTCGATCGGCACATTCGCGAGCAGAATCGTCCAATCATCGGACACCGCTTCCAATCCCTTCAATACGCGAACAGCAGAGGTGAGCTGTTCGTCTGGCAGTTGATCGACGAGTTCGTGCAGTGTCTGTCGCGTGTTCATCGTGCCTCCGTGAATGGCGCATTGTAACGCGTCACCGCCCGATGACGGTGCGTCCGTCAGCGAGGTCAAGTGCTTTCACGGCAATTACTTAAAGGCTTGAATCGTTTTCGGACGCCGTGAATCGGATTGCTCTTGCTTTGTTGCTCGCCGTCGCGACGCGTGCAGCGAACGTGAGCTTCGTCACGCCGCAACCCGGCGGGCAGGCGATCGGGCCGATGCTGATCGAGATCACGACCTCGGCCGCGAATGTCGATCGCGTCGAATTCTCGGTTGATGGCGCGCTGGCGGGCGTCGCGCGCAAGCCGCCGTATCGGATCGCGCACGACTTCGGTACTTCGCTCGCTGCGCATGCGATCACCGCGAAGGTGTGGTCGAACGGATTCCGGAATTCGGACGAATCGACGATCAGGACTGCTGCGATCTCGGCTGCCGAAACGATGAACGTTGACGTCGTTGAGGTGCCGATGCGCGTTCATTCCGCACGGCCGTTGCAGGCGGGCGACCTGCAAGTGACCGAGAACGGGATTCCGCAAACGATCCGCGAGCTGCGCGCCGATCGCGGAGCGGCGCGATTCGTCTTCGTCATCGATCGCTCATTGTCGATGGGCGACGGAAAACTCGACGCGGCCCTGCGTGCGATCACAAGTGCATCGCAGATGCTGCGAAACGACGATCGCATCCAGCTCGTCCTCTTCAATCACATCGTGACGAAGGCGAGGACGATCCGGCGCGGCGAGCAACTCCCATCCGTTCCGACTTCCGGCGGGACATCGCTGCGCGATGCGCTGGCGTCAATCGTTACACGCGAGCGGACCTACGCGATCGTCATCACCGACGGCGGCGACCGCAACAGCGCGATCTCGGAGGACGAGGCGCTGCACGCGATCAGCAACACGAAGATGATCGTCGACGCCATCATCCTCGGCGACCGATCCAACTTCCTTCGCGAGGCGGCGAAAAACACCGGCGGCACGCTCGTCACCGCGGACGCCTCCACGCTGGAAAGCGCGCTGCACGCGCTCATCGCCGACATCAATAGCCGCTACACGCTCGATTACCAGAGCCACGGCAACGGACCGGGATGGCGGACCATCGTCATCGCGCCGCAGCGGCGCGGGATCGAGATCGTGAATGCGCGCAAGGGGTATTACGCGCGATGAGACGACTGCTGATCGTGATCGCGTTCGTTGCGGTACCTGCATTCGCGCAAACGACGCGCATCGCCTCCGATTTCGAGATCGCGCAGATGCAGCAGCAATTGGCGCGGTCGCACGACTTTTCGTCGCAACTCTCCGGCCACCTCAACCTCGGCGACGCGCGTCTCACGCGCGGCGAGAGCGCGTTGGCGCGGCGCGAGTACGCGCAGGCGTACGAGCTTGCGTCGAACGAGCGGCTCGACGCGCGGCGCGCTTCCGACCTGACGCGCTACGCGACGGCGACTTCGTACGCCGCGCTGGCCGCGGCGAAGCTCGGGCGTGATGCGACCGCGTTCGAGCTCTCCGAGGAGGCCATTCGCTATGAAAGCGGCGAAGCGAAGGCGTGGAACCTTTACGCCAACACAATGTCGCTGCTGCGCAAGCCGGCCAAGGCCGCGAGCGCGTCGCGCAACGCCGTCGCGCTGGCACGCCGCGATCTCGATCAGTCGCCCGACAGCGGCAACCGTATCGACCTGGCAATCTATCAATACGCGTTGGCGTCGGCCGCGATCGAGCTTGGACAGACGAACGAGGCCGAGCGGCTGCTCGTCGACGTCACGACCTCTCTTCGCTCGCCGGCGTTCGATTCCGTGCGCGCTGAAATCGCGCGGCGCGAAGCGTTCGAGAATTACTCGTCGGCGCGCGGCGAAGTCGCGTCGTACATCTCGCTGCTCAATCGCGCGCAACTGCGGCTGGCGTCGCTCTACGAATCGCGCGGCGATCAGGCGCGCGCGCGGCAGCAGTACGAGAACGTGCTCGCGGCGCGAAGCGACGATCCGACTGCGTTGGCTGCGATCGCGCGGCTGTCACAGTCCGGCGAGCACTTCGCGGAAGCATTCGATGCAAATCCGTTTTCGCTGACGCTCGTCCGCGACTATCAGCGCTACCTGCTCACGCATCGCGGCGAGCAGGCTGAGGGCGATTCGGCAGGTGCGCGGATGCGGCGCGTGCTCATCGCCATCAATCGCGGCGAGACTCACGCCGCGAAGACAACGCTCGATGAGTTGGATCGGCGATATCCCGACAACGACACCTTACGGACGCTTCGCGCGGAGCTGCTCAAGCCGAATGAGACACCGGCGTTTCTACGCACCGGAGTCACGACCGCCACTCCCTCGGCTTCCGATCTCCGCTCGCTGATCGCGCTCTTCAACGACGACCGGCTCACGCCCGAGCAACGCGCGGCGCTCGACAAAATCGCGTTGACCAGCGTCGTGCAATTCGAGGAGCGCAAGGATGCGGCCGCGAATCAGACCGCGTTCGAGTCCGGAGACATCGATGGTGTTCGCTTCCGTTTCAGCGAGCCGATGGCGTTCAACGGAGACTTTGCCGCGCACGAGCCGCTTCGTCTCACCTACCGCGTGCTCGGAGCGAGCAATGACGAGTTGTTGCTCGAGCCGATTCAATTGGAGGCGGCGCGATGACAGCACAGACAAGAGTGTCTGTGCCACACAGGCACAATGTGGCACAGACACTCTTGTCTGTGCTGCTGATGCTCGCGGCGGCTGCCACGCACGCCCAGCCGATCGCCGCAACGAGCCGCGGCATCGTCGTCGCGCATGACAACGTCATCGAACTCTTCGACCGCGGCGGGAAAAATCTCATCTGGAAAACGGCCGGATTACCAACGCCCGAGAGCATCGCGGCGTCCAATGAACGAATCGCGGTTCTCGACCCGCTGGCGAACGAGGCGCGCATCGTCGAGCTGGCAACGGGGCGCGGAACTACGGTCCGCACGGGCGAGACGCCGATCGCCGGCGTCTTCATCGGATCAACGCTTTACCTCCTCGAGCGCGATGCCCGGGCTCTCGAACGGATCGGCGCGGAGGGCACGAGAGCGTCCATCAGCACCGGCGCCGATCCGGCGTTTCTTCGCGAGTCGAACGGCAGGTTGTACATCTATGCACGCGGCGAAGGGGTCGTGCAGGAAGTCAGCACGATGCCATTCGCGATCCGTCGCAACGCGCGCGCGACACCGTTCGCCTCCGATTTTGAGATCGATTCGCGGAACGCCTACGTCGTCAATCCGCACGGCGCGAAGATCGGCATCATCAATCTCGACTCGATGCAATCAGCCGGCAGCATCGACGTCGGCGCGGTGCCGGTTTCCTTTGCCTTCGCGTCGACCGGCACCTCACTGACCGCACGCTCGCTCGCCGTCGCCGATCCCTCGGCGAAAAAAGTCTGGCTGATCGAAGGGGCGCAATCGGTGACGCAGGCGTTCACGCGCGGCTTTCTGCGCGGTCTGATCGGCCTCGGTCTTTTCGGCGGCGGAACCTCGAACTTTCCGACCGGCGTCGACCGCGTATTCGTGCGCGGCGCGCGCTGGTACGCGTTCGATTCGAGCAGCGGGACGCTGTATCGGTTCACAAAATCGTCGAGCTCGGTGGTGGCGAGCAACATCCGCACGTTCGCCGTCGCGCCCGAGGGAGTCTTCTGGTGGGACGACGCGGTACGGCGGTTGCAGCAAGCGGACTAAAGAGAACGCGTAATGGCAGAACGAAAACCGTGTATCCGATGCGAGCGCCCGATCGATGCGAACGCGCGCTCGTGCGTCTATTGCAATTGGGATCAGGGCGCACCCGCGCGCCCACTCCCCGCCGCGGCCGCGCCGGCTGCCGCCTACGTCCCTCCGCGCGACACGCGCCTGCGCAACCGCATCCTCGGCGCGATCGCATTCGTGGCGCTGGTCATCATCGCCTTCGTGGTTGGCTCGCTCGTGCATGGCTCCGACCCGTCGCAAGCGAAAGCGTCGCAGACGCCGGCGCATCCGGCTGCTTCGCCGGCAGCTTCGACTGATCAGGCCGAGGGAGGATCGCGGGCCAATGTGACGCTCGTCCCTGTCGATGGCGGCGGCTCGATGCAATCGGAAGCGCCGATCACCAGCGCGCCGGCACAGGCGCCGAGCGCGGGCAACGTCGAAGTGAACGGCGACCGCACCGACGCCACCGCGCTTCCGTCCGGCCAGTACTCGGCGGCCGCGCAGCGCGCACAGGCGGAGCGCGATGTGAGAGCGAACAACGCCATGATCGATCCGCGGAGCATTGCGGGCGGCGTCGATCGCACCGTTCCGACGAATCGCAATCCACGTCGTCCGCAGACGTTGCCGCCACGCGGAGAGACC
>DATART010000175.1:0-4625 GCA_036264035.1 Thermoanaerobaculia bacterium
CGATGAATCGCGCCGAGGGTCGCGATGAGAGCGGCCACATCATCGACGCTCTTCGGCTCCGTGACGAACACGGGTGCGAACTCCTCGATCATACGTGCATGCCGCTCGATGTTCTCTTCAAGATTCATGTAGACGAGATCCGGCAACAACGCGCGGATTTCATCAATGCGAGGATTTTTCGTCCCCCCCACCCTCGGCCGATCGATTCCCTCGGGAAAAATGCAAAAGTCAGTGATGCCCACGACGGCGTCCCCGGCGCCGAGATCGAACAGCGTCTCCGTCAGCGATGGGACGAGCGACACCACGCGCGACGGCGGCGTGGCGAAGTCAAAGGTGCGCCCAAGCAGGTCTTTCATTCAGGAGGCACAAGGTCGATGCATGGCGGCGAATATTAGCGGTATCCTTCCGCCCGCTTTGGCCGCCCCTTCCGCGTTGCTCCGCTTGTGGCTCCTCATCGTCGTCATCGCCCTCTCCATTCACCTCGGCGGATTTCCGTTGCTCGACCCGGACGAAGGGCGCAACGCCGAGGTCGGCCGCGAGATGGCGGCGACGAACGACTACGTGATGCCGCGCCTCGATGGGCTCCCCTATCTCGACAAACCGATTGTCTATTTCGCGTCCGAGGCGGCGGTGATGGAGATCCTCGGGCCGACCGAAATCGCCGCGCGGCTGCCGGCATTCCTCTTCACGATTGCGGCGGCGGCGTTTCTGTTTTGGTTCGCAAAACGCGTGTGGGGAAGCGATGAAGCGTTCATCGCCGCAATCGTTTTTCTGGCGATGCCGCTGACCGTAGCATTCTCGCGCACCGTGATTTTCGATGCCGCGCTAGCGCTCTTCATCACGATGGCGACGGCGTTTTTCTACCTCGCGTGCGAGGACGGTGCGCGCAAATGGTCCGCGCTGGCCTGGCTCTCCATCGGCGTCGGCGTAATCACGAAAGGCCCGGTTGCGATCGCGTTGCCGTTGCTCGTCGCCATTCCGTGCGCGATCTGGCGCAAGCGATTCCGCGCGCTGTGGTCGTGGGGCGGGCTGGCGCTCTTCATCGCGGCGATTGCGCCGTGGGTCTGGGCGATCTCTCGCGCCATCCCCGATTTTCTGCACTACGTGCTCGTCACCGAAACCGCGCAGCGGCTGGCAACGAAAGCGCTCAAGCGGACCGGTCCGCCGTGGTACTTCATCCCCTATCTGCTCGCAGGCGCCTTGCCGTGGTCGATCGTCCTTCTCGGCAGCTGGCGAGCGATCGATCGCCGAGACCGATCGACGATCTACATGCTGCTCTGGATCGCCATCCCCTTCCTCTTCTTCTCGATCTCGCAGTCGAAGCGGCCGCAGTACATCCTGCCGCTGATGGCGCCAGTCGCATTGCTGGTCGCCCACATCTGGCACAACGCGCGGATCGGTTCGCGCGCCGCCGCGATCGTCTTGCTCGTTTTCGGACTGGCACTCGTCATCGTGCCGCCGTTTCTCCACCTGCGCGCCGAATACGGCGACGCCGCGCGGCTCTCGGCAATGTCGATCGGCATCACCTTCGTCCTCGGCGGTGCGTTTGCGTTGGTGCGAAATCGGGACATCGTCCTCATTGCGCTGACGATCCCCATCATCGCCATCCCGATCGCGGCAAATCTCTTAATGCGGGCAATCGGCGCGCGGCGTTCTGAGGCGGCGTTGATGGAACAAATCCGTCCGATCGTTGCGCCGCATACGGAGATCGTCGGCGTCGAAGCCTTCACCGGCTCGATGACGTTCTACCTACACCGTCCGATCGTCGTCGTCACCCCGGACGCCGAGGAGTTCACGAGCAATTACCTGATCCGCCACTACGCGAACTTCGCCGGCGGCGCCTCGATCAAGCCGACGCCCTGGCTCGACGCCGCCCTCGCCGACGCCGCCACTCCGCGCATCTACATCGTCCGCGCAAACGACGCCGTACATCGCGCGCAGCTCGCCGCGCATCGGTTACGCGTTGTCGCGAGCGACGCGCGATACGTCGCGTACGCGCGGTGACGGCTATTGCTTCGCCGGTTTGCGGATTGACTCGATCTCGCGCATGACTTCGGATTCCGCGAGCATCTCTCGATGCGTACGGCGACGCTGCGCAAAATCGTCGTACTCACGCTGCGCTTTTTCGTTCGCTTCGTCGCGCGTGACGCTTCCGCCATCCGATAGCACATTGCGATCGTTGAAGCGAAGGAACTCGTCGAGGCGGGTCGCCAGTCGCGAAGAAAGATCTGCTGGCGGCGCCGAGCCTGATCTTCGGCGAAGTCGAGAAACATCACGACGATCCGATTCAACTCCTCGATCTCATCGCCGAGCAGGTAGTTCTTCGCGACCGTCACGTCACCTTTCCGAACGGCTCCACTTTTCCAACTCGTCAACCCCATGTTCGGCTCAGCGGCGTTGGCTCGTTCGGCGATCAACTCAGGCGCCGTCCTGCCGGTAACCGCGAAATGGAGTTTGTTCTGGATGACCTGAAACACGCGGTGCGTCTCCGCCTCGTTCGGCAAGTAGTCGGCGGCCAGCGCGAAGATCTCGCGAACGCGCAGATACATCCGCTGCTCGCTGGCGCGAATGTCGCGGATGCGCTCGAGCAGCTCATCGAAGTAGTCCGGCACGCCGGGACCGGGCGGGTTCTTCAGCCGCTCGTCGTCCATGGTGAAGCCCTTCACCAGAAACTCGCTCAGCCGGGCCGTGGCCCACTGGCGGAACTGCGTTCCTCGCGGGCTGCGGACGCGGTAACCGACCGCGAGGATGGCTTCGAGACGGTAGTGGTCGATCTCGCGCTCGACAGTGCGCGAACCTTCTAATCGAACTATCCGGAATTTCCGGATAGTTGCGGCGCGGCCCAGCTCGCCTTCGTCGAAAACATTGACGAGATGCTCGTTTACGGTGCGGACGTCTTTGTCGAACAGCTCCGCGATCTGCGCCTGCGTAAGCCAGATCGTCTCATCCTCGAAACGGCACTGAATCCGCGTCCGCCCATCTTCGGTGCGATACAGAACGATGCTTGACTGCGGGGCGTCGGAAGTCATGGGCGTCGGGACGAAGTCTCTCACGACGTCAATATCCGCGTCGCATTTTGCTCACGTCAGTAAGAGATCAAGGTCCTCCAACTCCAGCCGGCGTAGAACGCTGTTGTCTTCGGAGATGATCGATTCGGCCAGTTCCTTCTTCTTTGCCTGAAGCTCGAGGATCTTTTCTTCGACGGTGTCGCGGGCGATGAGGCGGTAGGCGACGACCGGTTTTTGCCGGCCGATGCGGTGGGCACGATCGATCGCTTGCGCTTCGACGGCCGGGTTCCACCATGGGTCGAGCAGGAAGATGTAGTCAGCGTTCGTCAGGTTCAGGCCGAGGCCGCCGGCTTTGAGGCTGATCAGGAAAAGCGGCGGGCCGGAGGAATCCTGGAACTGCTCGACGAGTGTCTGGCGGTTCGTCGTCCTGCCGTCGAGATAGAGATACGGGATGCGTTCGCGATCGAGGACGCCGCGCACGATTGACAGGAATGAGGTGAATTGCGAGAACACCAGCGCGCGGTGGCCGGAGTCGAGCACGTCGCGCAACTCGTCCATCAGCAGCTCGACCTTCGCGGACGGCGCGTCGGTATTACCGTCGATGAGCGCCGGATCGCATGCGGCCTGGCGCAGGCGCAGCAGCGCTTCGAGGATGTGCATGCGCGCCTTGTCCATGCCGCCCTTCTTGATGCGGCCGAGCAGCGCGGCGCGGTAGTGATCGCGCAACTCCTCGTATTGCTTCTTCTGCGTCCCTTCCAGTTCGCAGTAGAGCGTCTGTTCGATGCGTTCCGGCAGCTCCGGCGCGACCTGCTCCTTCGTTCGCCGCAGCAGCAGCGGACGCAAGCCGCGCGCGAGTGCGTCGCGGCGCTCGGGCGGCGTGTTCTTCGCGGCGAACGTACGTGAAAACGATCGCGACGATCCGAGCAGGCCGGGATTGAGAAACTCGAAGAGGCTCCAAAGCTCGCCGAGGTGGTTCTCGATCGGCGTGCCGCTGAGTGCGAGGCGATGCCGTCCGCGCAGAAGGCGGCTCGCTTTCGCCACCTGGCTGGTCGCGTTTTTGATCGCCTGCGATTCGTCGAGGATGACGTATTCGAACTCGGTCTCAGCCAACTTGACGATGTCGAGACGCATCGTCGCGTAGGTCGTCAGCACCACGTCGGCATCGGCGAAGTCGTTCTTCCCGCGCTCGATACCGTGATGCTCCATGACCCGCAGTTGCGGCGCGAAGCGCTTGGCCTCGGCGGCCCAGTTGAATAGCAGCGATCGCGGCGCGACGACGAGCGACGGACCGCGATTTCCGCTCGCGCGAAGCTCTTCGAGCATCGCCAGCGCCTGAACGGTTTTGCCGAGGCCCATGTCGTCGGCGAGGCAGCCGCCGAGGCCTGTCGTGCGCAGGAAGTCCAGCCATCCGAGACCGGCGCGCTGGTACGGGCGCAACTCGGTCATCAGCGTTGCCGGTTCCTGCCGCGGTTCGGGCGATGCGTCCGCCACGCGTTGCCGCAGTTCGGCAAACGCCGTGTCGACCGTGCGCGTGTTCGACTTCAGCAACGCGTCGATGAGCAACGCCTGCGATGGACGGAAGCGCACGCCGCTGCCTTCTCGCTCCCCGAGATCCAG
>DATART010000182.1:0-7281 GCA_036264035.1 Thermoanaerobaculia bacterium
CCGCAGAACCTTGTTGATCTCCTCGGGGTTGGTCGCTTTCGATGTGCGGAAGGTCAGATCGACGATCGACACGTTCGGCGTCGGCACGCGGATGGAGATGCCGTCGAACTTGCCCTTCAATGCCGTCAGCACCAGCCCGAGGGCCTTCGCGGCGCCGGTCGAGGTCGGGATCATCGACATCGCCGCCGCCCGGCCCCGGCGCACGTCCTTGTGCGGCAGGTCAAGAATCTCCTGATCGTTCGTGTACGAGTGCACCGTGGTCATGATCCCCATCTCGATCACGAACTGCTCGTGCAGGACCTTCGCCACCGGCGCGAGGCAATTGGTCGTGCACGATGCGTTGGAAACGATCCGATGCTTCGAGGGATCGAAATCCTTCTCGTTCACGCCGATGCAAACGGTGACGTCCGCATCTTTCGACGGCGCGGAGATGATCACGTGCTCGACTGACTTTTTCAGATGCCTTGAAGCCTTCTCTTTGTTCGTAAAACGGCCAGATGATTCGACCACGATCTCCACGCCGAGGTCGCTCCAGGGGATCTCGGCGGGATCGGGCGACGAGAAAACGCGCAGAGGTTTGCTGTCGATGGTGATTCCGTCGGCGGTGTGGCCGACGTCGTTCGGGATCGTGTGATGTACCGAGTCGTACTTGAGCAGATACGCCAGCGTGGCGGCATCGGTGAGATCGTTGACGGCGACGAACTCGACGCCGGAACTGCGTTCGAGCGCGGCGCGGAGCACGTTGCGTCCGATGCGCCCGAAACCATTGATTCCAACCCTGACCATTGGTCCTCCGGAAACGGCTCGTAGTATAACGACGGCCCTGTGAGCGAACGATTCCTGCCGTTTGAGGGACGAGGGACGAAGGACGAGGGCACACCCACCCCGTTTCACGCCATTTGCCTCTTCCCTTTTCCGTCATCCCTCGTCCCTGGTCCCTCGTCCCTGTCTCCCCATGAACGTTGAACCTATTCGATGGCGCGGCGAAGCGCTGGAGTTGCTCGATCAGCGCTTGTTGCCTCGGGAGGTTCACTACGTTGCCTGCCGCGATGCGCATGAAGTCGCCGTGGCTATCCGCGACATGATCGTGCGCGGCGCGCCGGCCATCGGAGTCTCGGCCGCGTTCGGCCTCGCGCTGGCGGCGCAACGCGGCGATGATGTTGATGCCGCGGCCGCCGAGCTGCGCAAGTCGCGTCCGACGGCGGTCAATCTGATGTGGGCGCTCGACCGGATGCTGCGTGCCCGCGACGCCGGCCGCAATCTCACTGCCGAGGCGCAGTCGATGTTCGATGAGGATGTCGAAGCGAACAAGCGCATCGGCCGCCACGGCGCCATGCTCCTCGGCGAATCACCGACGATCCTGACCCACTGCAACGCCGGCGCGCTTGCCACCGCCGGCTACGGCACGGCCCTCGGCGTTGTTCGCGCCGCCGTCGAAGCCGGCAAACGCGTGGCCGTCTTCGCCGATGAAACACGTCCGTATCTGCAGGGCGCGCGGCTAACGGCGTGGGAGCTGAAACAGGAAGACATCGACGTCACGCTGATCACCGACAGCATGGCTGGACACTTTTTTCAGCAGGGGAAATTTGACGCGGTGATCGTCGGCGCGGATCGCATCGCGGCGAACGGCGACACCGCAAACAAGATCGGCACGTACACGGTGGCGGTGCTGGCGAACGCGCACGGCGTCCCGTTCTACATCGCCGCGCCGCTGTCGACGATCGACGTGAATTGCCCGAACGGCGCGGCAATCCCGATCGAGGAACGAAGCGCGGACGAAGTGACGTCGATGAATGGTGTGTCGATCGCTCCGGAAGGGATCGGCGTTCGTCATCCGGCGTTTGACGTGACGCCGGCGCGGCTGATCAGCGCGATCATCACCGACCAGGGGGTGCTGCGGAAGCCGTACGGCGAGTCGATTCGGAGACTGTTCGCATGACTGAGGAGCCGATCGAAATCCCCGACTGTCATTCCGAGCCCGGCGGCGTCCCGGATGGGACAGAGCGCGGCGAGGAATCCCCGGCTGCAACCGCAACCGTTTCACCGGCGCCTGCGCCTGTAGCCGGGGATTCCTCGCTGTCCTCTGCCCCTCCGGCGCCTCGGCCGCTCGGAATGACAGTCACCCGACTGATCCAGGCGCTCTGGCTCGGCAGCGGCGTCTTTCTCCTGCTCACCGCATCGGCTGCCTTCAACGCCGCGAGCAACACTACCGACGCCGCGAATGTCGTCGGCGCCGTGCTTGTGCGCTGGCACTACATCGCGCTGCTCGCGCCGCTGCTGCTCATGTTTCTGGAGTGGCGCCGCAGCCGGCCGATCATGCTCGTCATCCTTTTCATCGCGATCCTGCTCGCGTCGTTTCAGGGACTGCTCGACACGCGCATCCGCATGATCCGCGGCAGCTCGCTCGTACCGATCAGCAGCCTGTCCAGCGATGATCCCGTGCGGCGCCAGTTCGGGATCCTGCATGGAATGTCATCGCTGCTGCTGATCGGACAAGTCATCGCCGCGGCGGCTGTGGTTGCGACGCGCGAGTAGCACAATATCCGGCACGGAAGCTTGCCAAAGCACAGACAAGAGTGTCTGTGCCACACCGGCTGCGCCGGTAAGAAGCATTTCGCAAACAAAGCAGGATTGTGTGGCATGGCACAGACACTCTTGTCTGTTCTGGTGAGGCTCGGCAGGCTCGAGAAACGGCCAAGTCGTTCACTCCTATAATCGCGCGCTGTGAACCTGCTGATCGTTGACGATGAGGCGTCGCTGCGCGATTTCCTTTCCATCGTCTTTGAAGATGAGGGATGGCGCGTCGAGACCGCTGGATCCGTCGCCGAGGCGCGTGCGGCCGTGGCGAAGAACGAGCCTGATCTCATCCTCTGCGATCTCATGCTTCCGGACGGCTCCGGCATCGACCTGCTGCGCGAGGTGAAAGCGGGCACGCCCTCGGTCGCCGTGGTCATGATCACCGCGCATACGTCGACGAAATCGGCGGTCGAGGCACTCAAGGCCGGCGCCTTCGATTACATCGCGAAACCATTCGACATCGACGAGCTGAAGATCATCGTCCGCAACGCCGTCGAGCGGAAAGAGCTGGAGGACGAGAACCTTCACCTCCGCACCGCGCTCGAAGAGCGCTTCACCTTCTCGAACATCATCGGCCGCAGCACGCGCATGCAGGAGATCTTCTCGGTCGTGCAGCGCATCGCCAAGACGAATTCGACCGTGCTCATTTCCGGCGACTCCGGCACGGGCAAGGAGCTGATTGCGCGAGCCATTCACTACAACTCCGGCCGCCGCGGCAAGTTCGTTTCGATCAACTGCGGCGCGCTGCCGGAGACGCTGCTTGAGTCTGAGCTGTTCGGCCACGAGCGCGGCGCGTTCACGGGCGCGATCCGCGAGAAGCGCGGACTTTTTCACGAAGCCGATCGCGGCACGATCTTCCTCGACGAGATCGGCGAGACCTCGACCGCCATGCAGATCAAGCTGCTGCGAGTGCTGCAGGACCACGTCGTGCGCCGCGTCGGATCGAACGTCGAGAACCAGGTGGAAGTGCGCGTCATCGCCGCCACGAACCGCGACCTCGCCGAATCGATCAGGGCAGGAACGTTTCGCGAGGATCTCTTCTACCGCATCAACGTCATCCCGATCGCGCTCCCTCCGCTGCGGCAACGCCGCGAGGACATCGCGCTCCTCGTCGAGCACTTCATCACCAAGTATTCGAAATCGATGGGCGTGCCTCTGAAGAAGATTTCGTCCGACGCCATGCGCTCGATCGAGAAGTACCACTGGCCCGGCAACGTGCGCGAGCTCGAGAACGTCGTCGAGCGGATGATCGCGCTCGAGCCCTCCGACGTCCTCACCACGAAATCGCTCCCCGAGCATGTCCTCCTCGGCAGCTCGATTCCGGACATGGCGTTCGATCTGCCGCCCGAGGGGATCTCGCTGCAGGATCATCTGGAAGGGATCGGGAAAATCTTCATGCTCAAGGCGCTGGAACGCACCGGCGGAGTGCAGACGCAGGCCGCCGAGCTGCTGCGGATGTCGTTCCGCTCCTTCCGCTACTACGCGAAAAAATACGACCTCATCTCCCGCGAGTCGCGGCAGGAAGAGGCGGTGGAGGTGGAGAATGAAAGCTAGTTTGATGCTGATGCTCGCACTGGCGTGCACGCAACGGAGCGCTCCGGCGCCCGCGACGACAGCAACGACGACCGCGGACGCCGCCGCGCCGCGCATCATTCTCCCCGACCGTTCCGCCGTGATCGTCGAAGTTGCTTCGGACGATCCCACGCGCGAGCAGGGACTGATGTACCGCGATCACATGGCCGAGGACCGCGGAATGATTTTTCTCTTCCCGCAGGCGGGCGAGTATCCGTTCTGGATGAAGAACACGCTCATCCCGCTCGACATGCTCTGGATCGACGCCGATCACCGCATCGTGCACATCGCGCACGATGTCCCACCGTGCAAGGCCGATCCGTGTCCGAATTACCCGCCGCACGCGAAAGCGTCCTCGGTGCTCGAACTGGCCGCCGGAGTCGCGGCGAAGCACCATCTGCGCGATGGGGATGTGCTGCGGTTCGAGGGGATGAATTCGGTCGTGGTGCGCTAGGCGGCCGCTGTCATCCTGAGCCGCCGAAGCGACAGAGGCGAAGCCGTCGTCGCGGAGGACGGTCGAAGGATCCCCGGCTGATAACCCGTTTTCAAATCGCGCGAATTTGACAGTCGCCACCGCCGCCCGCTGTTAGCAGCCGGGGATCCTTCGGCGCGCTTTACCCCTTCGGGGTGCCGCCGCCTCAGGATGACAGCGGTGCGCGATTTGTTTTTCATCTCCCGCAAACGAATTCAACGCCTGGCGCGTCACATTCGTACTCGACTCATCGCCGGGGGTGTTGAATTATTCAATCGAGGGACTACGTTCGCACCGTCATGTTCCGCAGCCGCGGTGAAAATCTGCGCTCGACGTACATCCTCATCTTCCTGAACGTCGCGTTCTTCATGCTGCAGTTTCAGGACGCGGCCAAGTTCGCGCGGCTCTTCGGCTTCGACCGCAACGCCGTCGCCGCGGGCCAGGTGTGGCGGCTGTTCACGTATCAATTCACGCAGGCCGGCCACGTCGGTCTCATCACGTTCCCGCCGATCCTGACGCTGTTCCTCAATCTCGTCCTGCTGTCGTTGATGGGATTCGCAGTCGAAGAAGAATGGGGCACCGGGAACTTCATCCGCTTCTACCTCATCTCGACGCTGGCAACGGCGCTCGTGGCGGCCTGGTTCAGCACGCCGTTGATGGGATCGTTCTTCATCAACTTCACGCTGCTGTTCGTCTACGCGGCGCTGAATCGCGATCAGACGTTTTATCTATCGACCATCCTCCCGATCCGCGTGACGTTCCTGGCCTGGATGGCGCTCGCTGCGCTGCTGACCGGCGTCTTCTTCGGCAGCCGAGCGAACCTCGCGGCGCTGGCCGGAGCGGCGGCGGGATTCGCGTTCTACATGTCGCAGCGCGTACGCGTGCTGGCGATCGCGGCCGCTGACCTGCCGCAACAGTTCAATGCCGTCGATGCCGCTGTCGTGGCCGCGACGCGCAACATGACGCGCGTGGCCGCGTTCAAGAAAGCGCTGTCGACCGGCTCGCATTCAGATATCGATCGCCTCATCGATCTCGCCGAGCGCGAGAAAGTCGCCGGCGTCAACATCTGCGAGCCCACCGACTTCAAGCCGGAGCACTCCGACCGCTACTGCATCCGCTGCGAAGGCTTCGCCGAGTGCACCGCGCGCCATCTGCGCGTCAACCGTCCGGCAGTCATCGCGCAGGCGCCGCCGGTGGCCGCATCGCTCGAAACGACGTAAGCGCGAGCGGGTACACTCCGCATCATCAGTGGACGAGCTCCGCAACCTTTACCGCTATCGTCAGCTCATCGCGGCGCTCACGGCGCGCGATCTGAAAGCGCGTTACCGCGGTTCCATCCTCGGCTTCTTCTGGTCGCTCGCCAATCCGCTGCTGCTGCTCACAGTCTACACGGTCGTCTTCACGTTCTTCTTTCCCTCGAACGTGATCCGGCCGTATCCGCTGTTTCTCTTCGCCGGGATCCTGCCGTGGACGTTCTTTTCGGCCGCCATCCTCGAATCGACCATGGCGATTTCGTCGAACGCGGGGCTCATCAAGAAGGTCATGTTCCCCGCCGAGGCGTTGCCGCTGGTGACGGTGGCATCGCATCTGGTGCATTTCGTCCTGGCGATGCCGATTCTGCTCATCGCAACGCTCGGCTTCGCGATTCACGGCGACATCACCATCAGCGCCACGATCCTTCTGGTTCCGTTCCTGATGATCCTGCAAACGCTCTTCGTGGCCGGCATCGCCATGACGGTCGCCTCAATGTCCGTTCTGTTCCGCGACCTGCGCGACATCCTCACGAACCTGATGCAGCTCGGCTTCTTCGTCACGCCGATCCTTTATCTGATCGACAAGGTGGCCTCGCGTCCGTTCCGGGCGCTGCTTCGATTGAATCCGATGACGCCGTTCGTCGTGTCGTATCAGGACGTCCTCTTCTTCGGCCACGTCCCCGGCATCGCCGACACGCTGCTGATGATCGCGTACGCGTTCGTGTCGGTGGCGATGGGCGTTGCGGTCTTCGGCAGGCTGCGCGACACACTGGCCGAGGCGATTTAACGATGACCGACTACGCGATCGCTCTCACGAAGGTGTGCAAGTCGTACCGGCTGTGGGGCCGCGGCTCGCAGTTCGCGACGTTGAAGAGCGCGCTGCTGAGGCGCGATCTGGCGTTGACGCCGGAGACGAGCGTGGAGGCCGTCCGCGACGTTTCCTTCGCCGTCGACCGCGGCGAAGCGTTCGGCATCATCGGCCGCAATGGCTCGGGCAAGTCGACGCTGCTCAAGCTGATCTCCGGAATCCTGAAACCGACCAGCGGCAGCGTGCGCGTGAACGGACGCGTGGCCGCGCTGATCGAGCTCGGCGCCGGCTTCCATCCCGAGATCACCGGACGCGAAAACATCTACATCAACGGCATCATGCTGGGCCTTTCGCGCAAAGAGATCGACGCCCGCTTCGACCAGATCGTCGCCTTCTCCGGCATCCCCGAGTTCATCGACCAGCCGGTCAAGACTTACTCCTCCGGCATGTACGTTCGCCTCGGATTCGCCGTCGCCGTCCACGTCGATCCCGACGTGCTGCTGATCGACGAGGTGTTATCCGTCGGCGACGAGGAGTTCTCCGCGAAGTGCGTCGCGAAGATCCAGGAGATGAAGTATCGCGGCGTGACGCTGGTCTTC
>DATART010000202.1:0-6469 GCA_036264035.1 Thermoanaerobaculia bacterium
GAGCTTAAACCGATGAGCGAAGCCAAGATGAGGTTAGACCCTATGGCCGGTGTCGCTGTACCGCCTTTTCATCCGATTTTGACCGATGCAGGTGGTGGGTCCACCTTCACGATGCTCGGGACGACAAACGCCGCTCCGTAGCTGAGTCCCATCCACCAGGAGGCAAAGCCGAGGGCCGTCAGGAGGAGAGCGCCCCAAGTGACGGCGGCGACGCGGAACGTCGTCACCGCCAGCCCGGTGTCGAAGCCCCAGACGGCGAAGACGCTGGCGCCGCCGAAGCGATGCAGCAGCGATTTCGGCGTCTGGCGTTTGAGGCCGATCGGGCAATACGTTCCGCGGCGCAGAGCCACGACGTCGATGAGCCCGAGAGCGATGAGGCTCACGGCCGCGATGCGTAGCCTCCATTCGAGCGACAGCCCGAACCGCGTGGCCGCTCCGGCCAACGCGGCTAGTCCGAACACGACGCTCGCCCCCGCGATGAACGCGAGCGCGAAGAGCGTCATGGCCAGCACTTTCGGGCCGACGCGGGACGAAGGCGCTTTCACGAAGGGCCCCAGGGTTCCCTGAAACGAGATGCCTCAGGGGCTGAACAACTGCGCCACTCCCGCGGCGGCCGCCAACGCGACGACGAGGACGGTCATTAGTTGATCTGCCACCAGATCGAGCAGTACCACGGCTTCACGTAGCAGCTCGACGGACCGCCCGCGCATTCGCCGCAGCCGATTTTGGCCGTGCCGTCCGTGCACGTCCAGAATGTCTTGTAGCCGCCGGGACAGGTGAAGTCCGCCTTATTGCTCCCGGGGTAGGGACACTCGACGGTTGCGCATGCGAGGCAGCAACAGCGCACCCGTGTACAGTTTCCGGTTGTGTTGCAAGGCGTTGCCTGTGCGGCATCCTCATGTGAAGATCGCCGCGTTTCGCCCGCTCCGGAATCGCTGACCTGCGCGAAGAACGACACCAGCCGGATGCCGAGCGACAAAAGCCAACCCGATAGCGAGCGGTCGCGCGATCCGATGACAGGGACATCGATACTCATCGTGCTCATGTTGCCTCCTCGAATCAGCCGGCCTGTCTCAACTCGACGGGCTCCGGCAGGATTGTGTTCAGGTAACGGGTGGACGGGACCGTAGTGGCGTGGGCAATCGCGCCGTTCTCGATGCGTACGCCGACGGGCGTCGTATCGATTCCGATCCGGCGCGCGATCTCGGTGGTCGGATCAACGATGATGCGTCCTTCGCGCGCGCTGTCGGCCAGGCCGTATCGCTCGATGAAGTCAGCGGCGCCGGCGTCGCTGCGCACTTCGAGCACCAGCCAGAGGCCGGAGACGAGCGGGCGGGTGAGACCATGCGCGAGCTGGCGGCACGTGCCGCAGCGGTCGGAAAGAAACAGGACGAGCGCCGAGTCGGCCGCGTCGATGGCGCGCGGCAATCCATACGTGCTCGCGCGCATTCCCACTGCGTCAGTGACGTTGACCGGTAGCGGACGGTCGAGGATGCCCATCGCGTCGCGCAACTGCCGCACGTCGCGATACATCTCCACCAATGCCGCGAAGAGCAAGGCCACGAGCAGGGCCAGAACAGCCGTTGCGATCAATGCGATGGCAGCCATGCGTACATTTCCCTCGCGGACTCGCGATCGCCGCGCGCTTCGCCGCGCGATCTCCAAACTGTGATGCTGTGCAATGTGGCGATGAGCAAGGACACCGCCGCGAAGTGCGCGGCCGCAGTCTCGAGATTGGGCGCCTCGGCGAAACCGGCGCGAACGACGGCCACGCCCACCAGCCACGGCACGAGTGCAATCCACTGGCGCGCGCCTAGGACGGCGTCGCTACCGGCGCCGACACAATTGCACGGAACCGGCTCGCGGAGACGAAGCGCAATGAGCGCCGCCACTGCAAAGAGCGCTGCCAGCAGCACGATGCCCGTCTGCGTCGCCGCGTGGTCAGGGCGGAACGACACTGCCACGCCCAACGAAAGCTCCGCAACAGTCAACGTGCGCGCCAGCGGCCGCGAGAGCGTCGCCGGAAATCCGAGCCGCTCAATGGTGCTCGTGATCGCCGCTGGATTTCGCAGCTTCTCCAGCGCCGCCCACAGCAGCACGGCGCTCATGACGCATGCCACGATTGTCGCGAGGAAGAGGGTCATCGCGCGGCCCTAGGCGAGCGGACGGGTGGCGATGATCTGTTCCTGGCCGTCGTCTTGGTCGCGCTCGACGACAAATGCCACGCGCCGGCCGCCGCGCTCGCCTCCAATGCGCACCGCGGCGTCCGAAATCGCATAGCGATGATGGGCAGAGCGCAGTTCGGCGCCGTCGTCTGACTCGGCGGCGACGACCTTCACCAGCGGGCGTGCAGATGGTCCGTTGTCATCGTTGACGACCATGACCTTGTCGCCCGCATGAAGCCTGAACCCTTCGGGGAATCCGGCCATCGGAATCTCGACGACGACCGCGTTGTCCACCTGCTCCCGGACCGTGACTGCAAATCCCGCTTCTCCAGCCATATCACCTCCGAACCAACAGTCCTTCCAGTGATCGTTTACGCATGTCGGAATATAGACTCCTGCAGGACGGATGTCCACCCCCTCGCTCAAGGTTTACGTATTCGATGAAGGAGTCCGCGGCGTCAGGCTTCCAAGCAAACAACGCTATCTCGCGAACACGAAGCGGAGTCAGTGTGTGAGTAAAGAGATTTGAACCAGCCCCGTCATAACTTTTTTGTCGCGGCTTCGTATGGGCGTGCACGCGAATCGGGCTTATCGTCTGCGATTCGCGATCAACCAACAGGAGAATTCATGACGAGAAACTACCGAACGATTCTGCTGCCGATGATGCTGTTTGTGGCTTTTGCCTCGTACGGCGAGAAGAAGAGCGTTGCGCCGGCGTCCGCGCCGGTGAAGGTCACCTCGGTCGAAGGCATTACCGAGTACCGGCTTTCGAACGGGCTGCGCGTTTTGCTGTTTCCGGATCCCACCAAGGCTACGGTTACGGTCAACCTCACCTACATGGTCGGGTCGCGGCATGAGGGGTATGGCGAGACCGGGATGGCTCATCTGCTCGAGCACATGTCGTTCAAAGGGACGCCGACGCACAAGGTCATCCCGCAGGAGATGAAGGCGCACGGCGCGAGCTTCAACGCCTCGACGTGGTTCGACCGGACGAACTACTTCGAGGTGCTGCCGGCGACTGAGGCGAACCTGAAGTTCGCGGTCGATCTGGAGGCGGACCGGATGATCCACTCCTACATCGCGAAGAAGGATCTCGACTCGGAGATGACCGTCGTCCGCAACGAGTTCGAGGCGGGCGAGAACGATCCCTCCAACATCCTCGAGGAGCGCGTCCTCTCCACCGCGTACCTCTGGCACAACTACGGCCACTCCACGATTGGTTCGCGCGAGGACATCGAGCGCGTTCCCATCGACCGGCTGCAGGCCTTCTACCACACGTACTACCAGCCGGATAACGCCGTGCTGCTGATCGCCGGCAAATTCGATGAGGCGAAGGCGCTGGCGGAGGTGAATTCCGCGTTCGGAGCGATCCCGCGGCCGACGCGCAAACTGCAGGAGACCTACACCGTCGAACCGGCTCAGGACGGCGAGCGTTCGGTCGTTCTCCGCCGCGTCGGCGACGTGCAGTCGGTCTGCATGCTCTACCACGTGCCGGCCACCGCGCATCCTGATTACGCGGCGGTGGAGGTGCTGGCCCGCATCCTGGCCGACACTCCGTCCGGCCGTCTGTACAAGGCGCTGGTCGAGACGAAGAAAGCGACCGACATCGGCAGCGAACTGCTGCAGCTGCACGATCCCGCATTTCTCGTCTTCCAGTCTTCCGTGCGGCAGGAGCAGTCGCTCGATTCCGCGCGCGACACGATGTCGGCCACGATCGAGGCGCTCAAGACCAATCCCGCCTCGAAGGAAGAAGTCGACCGCGCGAAGACGGCGCTGCTCAAGAACATCGAGCTGGCGCTCAACGCGCCCGATCGCGTCGGCCTGGCGATGAGCGAATTGATCGGCGCCGGCGACTGGCGGCTCTTCTTCATCAATCGCGACAACCTGCGCAAGGTGACTCCCGCCGACGTCCAGCGCGTTGCGGCGGCGTATCTGAAAACGTCGAACCGCACCGTGGGCGAGTTCATCCCCGATCCGAAACCGGAGCGCGCGCAGATTCCGGCGACGCCGGAGATCGCCTCGCTGGTCGACAACTACAAAGGAGACGCGCCGATCGCCGCGGGCGAGGCGTTCGATGCTTCGCCGGCCAACATCGAGTCGCGTACGACGCGCGCGGTGCTGCCGTCCGGACTGCAACTGGCACTGCTGCCGAAGAAGACGCGCGGCAGCTCGGTCGTCGCCAATCTCACCATCCGCTTTGGCGACGAGAAGTCGCTCATGAACCTCGGCGACACAGCGGAAGCAATGGGCGAGATGCTGCAGCGCGGCACGACGAAACACACGCGCCAGCAACTCAAGGACGAATTCGATCGCCTCAAGGCGCGCGTCAACGTCCAGGCGGCGCCGACGTCGGTGAACGTCAACGTCGAGACGACGCGCGAGAATTTGCCCGCGGTCATGGCGCTCGTTGCCGAGATCCTCGAATCGCCGTCGTTCCCGCAGAGCGAGCTCGATACGTGGAAGCAGGAGATGCTGGCGCGCATCGAAGAGCAGCGGACCGATCCGCAAGCGGTCGCACAGACCGCGTTCAACCGCCACATGAACGACTATCCGAAAGGCGACGTCCGCTACATCAGTACGCCCGAGGAGGATATTGCGACGGTCAACGCACTGACGCTCGATGAGATCAAGAGCTTCCACAAATCGTTCATGGGCGCGTCGGCCGGCGAGCTTTCCGTCGTCGGCGATTTCGATCCGAAGGCGCTGACCGCGCAGGCGACGGAGCTTTTCGGCAACTGGAAGAGCGGCACGGCGTTCACGCGCGTTCCGCGGACGTATCAGGACATCGCGCCGATCAGCAAGTCGTTCGAAACGCCCGACAAAGCCAACGCGCTTTTCCTGGCCGGTTTCAATCTCGGTCTTCGCGACGATGATCCGAGTTATCCGGCGCTCGTCATCGCCAACTCCATTCTCGGCGGCGGCGGTCTCTTCTCCCGCCTCAGCAGCCGCATCCGGCAGAAAGAAGGAATCAGCTACGGCGTCGGCTCCTTCATGAATGTCAGCGCGTTCGACAAATCCGGCAGCTTCACTACGTTCGCCATCTACGCTCCGCAGAATGCCGCGAAACTGGAGGCGGCGTTCCATGAAGAGATCGCCCGCGCGCTGAAGGACGGCTTCACGCAGCAGGAGGTCGACGAGGCGAAGAAGGGTTACCTCGAATCGCGCAAAGTGCAGCGCGCGCAGGATGCCGCGCTGGCGCGCACGCTCGGCAACGAGCTGTTCGCGCATCGCACGATGCAGTGGGACGCGCAGTTCGAGCAGAAGGTGGCCGCGCTGACACTCGACGAAGTGAACGCCGCGCTGCGCAAGTGGATCGATCCGAGCAAGATCACGATCATCAAAGCCGGCGACTTTGCGAAGACCGCAGGCGTCGCGGCGCCGGTGAAGTAAGTTCAGAATTGAACGGCCGCCGGGAGCGATCCCGGCGGCCGGCGTATCGCGAGCATGATTCAGTGGGTCGGTAGCGCGATCATTCGGACACGTTTCGAATCGATCACGGTGAAGTAGTGATCCCAATCGTCGCGACGGGTGATGATGCGAGACACCATATCCACCAACTCGTCCGCTTTCAGATCGTACAGCCGCAACAGAATGACGCCGACGCGCCGGCCGCCGCGGAACACCTGCTCGCCGAATCCTTTGTCACTGGTCAGGATGAAGCGGCCCTCGGCGCTGGCAATGGCGATGACGGCATCATCGGAAATCCCGCGATAGTCCTTCTTGACCCAGACCGTGTCGATGCCGCAGGCTCGCAATTCTTCCACGAGGACTCCCGAGATGTTCTCGTCAGCGAGCAGCTTCATCGGAGGCGCCGACTCCGGTCAGCGAGTATTCGAAAACGTCGCTGAGGATCTCATGCGCGTAGGCGAGACAGGCCTGGATCTGTTCGTGCGTGACCTCGTAGTGCCGGATCACGTCCTCTTCACTCCAACCGCCGGCAAAAAGGCCGATGATGAACTCGACGGTTAGCCGCGTACCGGCGATGACCGGTTTCCCGCTCATCACGTTCGGGTTCGTAACGATGTTCTCTTTCCAGTCCACGCGGTTGCTCCAGCGAAAGACTACACCAACAGGAATTGCCGCGTGTGTTGCTGCCCGAAACCAGTCCGCGAAATCTTATTCTCCGGAACTCCGTATACTCCGCCATCGTGAGCGGAGGGCAGCCGTTGCGCGCGGGGCGATCGATCCGAACGGTGCTCGTCGACGATGAGCCGCTGGCGCTGGAGAGTCTGCGCGCGCTCCTGGCCGGCGAGGAGGACATCGACGTCGTCGCCGAGTACCGGAACGGCACGGACTTTCTGCGC
>DATART010000231.1:0-9246 GCA_036264035.1 Thermoanaerobaculia bacterium
CGACTCGACGTTGGCGGGACCGCGGCAGTTCAGCTCGACCGCGTCCGCGGCCGGAATCGCGCAGGCAATGACGAGCGCGAGCATCGCGTGACGGATCGGCCTCATGAACGCGGGATAAAACGAGGGTGGCGCTGACTTTACTCCGACATCTGCAGCGTTTGACGATCCATCGTGCTCGACCGTTCCTCGACCTCGACGATGACGTAATCCGGCGTCGATGACCCCGCAGTCACGCCAACTGTCTGCACGCCGTCGAACCACGCCGGATCGAGATCGGCCGCGCCCTGCACGAGATACGACGGCTTGGCCTCGCGGCAAATCTCCCACAGATGTTTCGTGTTTGCGCTTTTCTTGCCGCCGATGACGACGATCGCGTCGACCTCGGGATCATGCGCAAGCACGCGCGCGGCATCCTGATTCTCTTTCGTGGCGTAACAGATGGTGTCGCCGCGCTCGACCGAGCTCGCCCTCCGCTCGATGGCGTTGACGACGTCCTCGAACTCTTCGGCATTCAGCGTGGTCTGGTAGAAGACCTTGAGCTTGGGATACTGAATCCAGTCGATCGCGTCCGCTCCCTCCACCGTCGTGACGATGTGATACGAGCCGGGATCGAGATCGTGCGTGTAGCCGATGACCTCGCGATGCTTCGGATCGCCGATGAAGATCAGGTGATAGCCGTCGCTGAGGGCCTTCGCGGCTTCGCGATGGATGTCGTAAACGAATTTGCAGGTGGTATCGAGCACCTTCAGCCCGGCCGCCCTGGCCTGATCGTGAAACGATGGCGGAACACCATGCGCGGAGAAGACGATGGTCGGTTCCTGCACGGAATCGATCTCATCGATCGTCCGCACGCCGAGCCGCTCCATCTCTTCGACCACGCGCTCGTTATGGACGACCTGCCCCAGGATGGCGCCGCGTCCGCCCCCCGCGGCGAACCGCTTGACCTTGAGGTCGGCGATCCGGACGCCGGAACAGAATCCGTACTTGGCTGCGCGTTTGACGTTCATATCGGAGGGAAGGAACGCGAGGGAGCGGCGAGACATTCTTAGTGAAAACTTGACGGATTACATGTAAGACGGTATCTTACCCACCAATGAAAACGATCATGTCATCGAAAGGTCAGATCGTGCTGCCCGCCACACTCCGCCACCACGACCACCTCAAACCGGGGGATGAGTTTGAAATCGAACGTCTCGATGATGGCGAATACCGGCTCGTACGACGCCGCCCTGTCCCGAATAAGGGCTTGGTCGACTGGCTCCTGGCCTGCCCGGACAAAGGATTTTTCGTACCGATTGAATCGGAGTCGACAGACGAGCTGTGAGATATCTCGTCGACGCGAATGTCCTCAGTGAGCCTACCAAGCCGAGGCCGGATCACGCGGTCGTTGAGTGGCTTCGAAAGAACGAGCGAGAGATCGCCGTCGACGCGATCATCCTCGGCGAAATCCGATTCGGCATCCTTCTCCTTCCGGCGGGCAAACGCCGAACCCGGCTCGAACATTGGTTCGACACCGGCGTTCAAGGTCTCCTCTGCCTGCCGTGGGAAGCCGAAACCGGTTTGCGATGGGCGAAACTACTGGCGGCTCTTCGCGCTTCCGGACGCGCCATGCCGATCAAGGACAGCCTCATCGCGGCCACCGCTCTGGTTCACCGGCTGACGGTCGTTACGCGCAACCGCGCGGATTTTGAAAAGGCGAGCGTCGGGATCGTGAATCCATTCGCGGCTTGATGTCGCTCGCTCACTCCCTCTAGTCGCGGAAGACGCGGAGGTGCTGCTATTCTTCCGGCATGGACGCGAAACCCTTTCATATACAGGCCGATTGGGACTCCGAAGCCGGCGTATGGGTAGCCACGAGCGACGATGTCCCGGGGTTGGTCACGGAGTCTGAAACGATCGAAGGTCTGACGAGCAGACTTCGCACAATGATCCCTGAAATCCTTGAAGCGAACGGGTTGCTGCCCGATGGCTCAATCGCCTTCGAGGTAACAAGCCATCGCCATGAACTGGTGACGCTGGCCTCCTGATGCCCGCGTCGTTTACGCCCGAGCTCAAGCGGGTTTTAGTGCGCCATGGATGCCGCTTCGACAGGCAAGGTAAGGGTGATCACGAAATCTGGTACAGCCCGATTACAAACCAGAACTTTGTCGTCGATCAGCACATCAAGTCTCGGCACACCGCGAACGCCGTTCTGAAGCAAGCAGGCATCGCCAAACAATTCTGAATCCCTCCGCCTCTCCGCGATCCCCGCGTGAACCCGTTCCCCTGCGCACTCTACAATCCCCCTCCCATGCCCCCCGTTCGCGATCCCCTGTTCACGCCCCGCTTCGCGATGCTATGGGTGTACGCGTTCGTCACGTTCTTCTCGGCGTTCCAGTTGCTGCCGGCCATTCCGTTTCGAATCCTCGACCTCGGCGGATCGAAGGCGCAGGCGGGATGGTTCCTCTCCGTATACACATTCGCGAGCGCGTTCGCGTCGCCAGTGATGGGGAGCCTGGCTGACCATTTCGGACGGCGGCGATTTCTCATTACCGCGTCGATTCTCTTCGTCGCGTTCTCCGCCGCGTACGGCGTGGTCCGTCATCTGCCACTGCTGTTCGTGATCGGCGCGATTCATGGCGCCGTATGGGCTGGACTCATGGCCTCGGCGTCGGCGCTCATCAGCGAGTACATCCCCGAATCGCGGCGGAACCAGGGGATGGCGTACTGGGGATTGGCGAGCAGCGGCGCCATCGCCGTCGCGCCGGCGGTCGGTTTGTGGGTGTTCCATTTCGGCTGGACGACACTCTGCGCGGAGCTGACGATCATCTCGGTCATGATGGTGTTCGGCGCGCTGATGCTGCGCTCCGAGGAGCAACGCCCTGACAAACGGCGCCTCGCGGTGTCGGATGCGTGGGACTGGCGCGTCATCGCTGCAGCACTGTCGTTGACCGTAGCGTCGTTCGGCTACGGCGGCATGACCAGCTACGCCGCGATCATCGCCATCGAACGCCACATCCGGCCGGTCGCGATTTACCTGACGACGTACGCGATCTCGCTCATCCTCTTCCGCGTCTGCTTCTCGCACCTCGGCGACAAAATCGGACCGAGGCGGATGCTTTATCCGGGCCTGGTGCTCGTCCCGTTCGCGTTCGGCTGGCTCGGGATCGCGCACGCGCGCTGGGAAATGATCGCCTCGGCCACGCTCTTCGGCATCGGCTTCGGCGCCGTCTATCCCGCATTCGTGACGATCATCCTCGGCAGCACCGATCCCGCGCGCCGCGCACGTACGTTCGGCTCGATCGTGTGGGCCTTCGATACCGGCATCGGCCTCGGCTCGTTCGGCATCGGCGCGATTGGACAGCGCTATGGCCTCGGAAATGCGTTCCTCATCGCCGCGGCAGTGAGCTGTTTCGCGATTCCGATCTTCGCCGTGACGTCGGCCCGCCTCGGTGGCACTTCACTTGCTGCCGAACCCGAGCATGTCAACACTTCCACCTGAAGACGATGAACGCGTCTCGCGCAAAGTCGTCTACGAGCACTCCGCCACAAGCGGCTCCTCTCATTCGGCGATGATCACCATCATCGTGATCGTCGTCATCGCGCTGGCGCTGGTCGGCTACATCCTGATGCACGTGCATCACTGAGGAATGGGGACTAGCGGGTCGCCGCAGGCGTAGGGTGAAGTAACTCTGCGACGCGGTCCTCGACCTGCGAGATCGTCGAGAACGTTTCTTCCGCCCCCTCACCGTATCCACCGGAGGCGGCGGAAACGCCAAAACCCCGATCTCGGCGCCATTGAATCGTCAACGATTGTTGTTTTCCACGGACGTCGACATACCACGTACCTGCCGGATCGGAGGGGGCATCGACCGTAACGGTGGCACCGGGAAAGCGCGTCCGAAGATCGCGTTCGATGATCTCGATGTCGTTCATCTGTTCCATACGCCCTCTCCGTCCGCTCCTGGCTTCGACAACAGAACGGCGCCATCGATTGTCTGAATTTCGATCGCGCCGTTTTCCGCGATAAACGTATTGTGCGACCGACTGCGGTATCTAGTCACGTCCGGTCTGCCGGGAACAACACGCTTACTGTCGATCTGAGGCGGATAAAGCCGTCCATCCGTTTGCCAGGCAGACGGATCGAATGGAGTTCCTGAGAACTCATCCTCGACAGCGTTGAGAGTATGCGCGATGAGTTCGAACGCTTCCACGGCATTTGAAGCCGGAGCAGCCCACCGCAACCGCCGCAGAAATTCGGCCAGTCGCTGCGCTTTCGCGATGGACATTGGCTCGCAATGCTACATTCCTCCGCGCATGAATCGCCTGACGTTCGTCGCCTTTCTATTGTTTTCCACTTCCCTCCACGCCGCTGACTTCGACGCACGAGCCGCTGAGCGCTTCGCCAACCTCGCGCTGGCATGCGTGCACAAGGAGTATCCAAACAAGATCTCGCACAATCTCAACAGCGATCAGGATGTGGCGCCGCCGCGGACGCTGACCCCGGCGTTTTATGGGTGCTATGACTGGCATTCGTCCGTGCATGGTCACTGGTTGCTGGCGCGGCTGGCGCGGACGTTTCCCGATGCACCGTTCGCCTCCGCTGCGCGTGCGGCGTTGGCGCAGAGTCTCACCGCGGACAATGTCGCGAAAGAGGCCGCGTATCTGCGCGGCGAGGGGCGAGCCAGTTTCGAGCGGCCGTATGGACTCGCGTGGCTGCTGCAGCTCGCGGCCGAGCTGCGCGAATGGGACGATCCGCAGGCGCGCGAGCTGTCGGCGAATCTCCGTCCGCTCGAACTCGCCGCGAATGAACGTCTGGCGACATGGCTCCCGAAGCTGTCGCATCCGATTCGCTCCGGCGAGCACAGTCAGACCGCCTTTGCGCTCGGACTGGTCATCGATTCGACGAACGATGCCGCACTCCGGCAGCTCGCGCGCGATGCCGCGAAGCGGTTCTACATATCCGACAAATCGTGTCCGCTCGCGTACGAGCCGTCGGGCGAAGACTTCCTCTCGCCATGCATCGCCGAGGCCGATGTCATGCGCCGCGTGCTGCCGCCGAAGGAGTATGCGGCGTGGCTCACCGCCTTCCTGCCGAAGTTCGACTCGTTGCGCCCGGAGGTCGTCGTCGATCCGAGCGACCCGAAACTCGCGCATCTCGACGGCCTGAATCTCAGCCGCGCGTGGATGCTGGAGGGAATCGCGTCAGGATTGCCCAAGAGCGATCCACGCGTGATGACTTTGCGCAAAGTCGCAGCCGCGCATCGCGACGCGGGATTGGCGTCGGTCACCGGCGCGCATTACGAAGGCGGACACTGGTTGGGATCGTTCGCCGTTTACCTGACGACCGGACGCGGGCTGACGAAGTAAGCGCGCTACTTCCCCTTCCGTAACGTCGGCGAATTCACATCCAGCTCGTCGATCGGAATCACTTCGACGTTCTTGAAGCGCTCCTGCAGCTTCGGCAGGAACTTCTTCGCGTCGCCGACGATGACGAGGCTGGCGTCGTTGCCGCCGAGGTGCGCCGCGGCGAACTTCCGGATATCGGCGGCCGTGATCGCCTGCACGCCGCTGATGTAGTGATTGATCTCGTCCAGGCTCAGGCCGTAGAGCGCGAGCGTGCCGATGCGGCCGACGAGGCCGGCGTTCGTTTCGAGCTGGCGTCCGAAGCCGCCGATGAGGACGGCCTTGCGCGGCCCGATCTCCGCATCCTCGACCGGAGTCGTTCCGAGCTTGTTCAGTTCATCGATCACGAGTCCCGCAACTTCGCCGGCCGATTCATTTTTCGTCTGCACCGTCGCCGTGAACGGACCGACGTCGCGGCGTAAATCGAACGAGCTGCCGGCGCCGTAGCTGAGTCCACGCTTGATACGGATCTCTTCATTCAGCCGCGACGAATAGCCGCCGCCAAGGATCGAGTTCGTGACCAGCGAGAGGTGGTAGGCGGGATCGGAGCGGCGCAGTCCGGCTCGTCCAGCGACGACTGCCGCCTGTCCGGCCGATGGCATGTCGACCACGATCACGTGCGGCGATGGGAACTCCTTCGTCGACGCCAGCGGCGCCGGATGCGAATCCGCCGCTGCTTTCCATGCACCGAACAACTCCTGCGCCGTCGCGAATGCTTTGGCCGGCGCGATGTCGCCGCCGAGGACGAGGATGGCGTTGTCGGGACGGTAGTAGTTGCGATGGAAGGCGACGACGTCATCGCGCTTGATGCGCGTCAGCGACTCAGGCGTGCCGCCGAGGTAGTGACCGTAGGGACTGGTACCGAAGATCGCGCGCGTCATGACGAAGCTTGCCAGGCGTCCGGGTTGCTTCATTGCCACTGACAGCGCGTCGACGTTCTGATGCCGGAGACGATCGATCTCTTCCTGCTTGAACGTCGGATGGCGAACGACGTCCGCGAGAAATCCGAGCGCTTGCGGGAGCTTCGACGACATGACGCTGACATCGGCCGACGATTCGTCCCACCCCGCGCTCGTCTCGAGCGTCGCACCGAGCGCTTCGATGCCGCGCGCGATTTCCTCGGCGGATTTCGTGGTCGTGCCTTTCGTCAGCAGCGACGCCGTGGTGTCGGCGAGACCGGGCAGATTGGCGGGATCGGCTTCGCCGCCGTTCTTGATGAGCAGCCGCGCCGCGACGAGCGGCACGCCTTTCTTCTCGATCACGATGACGCGCAATCCGTTCGCGAGCGTTTTCTCGACCGGCTTCGGAATCTGCAACTGGCGCGGCGCGGCGGGCGGCGGCGGCGTGGTCTCTACCTGCGCGAATGCAGGGAGCAGCGCGAGACTCAAGGCGGCGGCGGTGATCAGCGTCGTCTTCATTTGGCCTCCTGCGTGTAGGTGATCACGACTGCTTTCGCATCGATCAGATACTTCTTCACGACGCGCTGGACGTCCGCCGCCGTCACCGCCTGCAATCGCTCGAGCCCTCGATTCACATACGCCGCATCGTGAAATTGCGTGATCGCTTCGCCAAGCGCGCCGGCTTTGCCGTCGTTCGTTTCGCGCTCGCGCAGGGCGCCGGTGATGATCAGGTTCTTCGCTTTGTCCAGCTCCGCGGCTCCCACGGGCTTCGCGCCCAGGGCGTCGATCTCCTGGCGCAGCGCGGCGATGCCGTCGTCCGGCTTTTTGCCGCCGGCCATGACCGCGGTGACGGTGAAGAGACCTGTGTCTTCGCGCGTCTCCGCGTTCGAGTTCACGCTTTGCGCGAGTTGTCCTTTGTAGACGAGCGCTTGATACAGCCGCGACGAATCGCCGTCCGACAGAATGGACGACGCCACCTCCAGCGGCTCCGTGTCGTCGTTCTGCGCCGGCGGAATCAGCCAGGTCAGGCCGACTGCCGGCAGCGGCACGTTCGCACCATGTTCTTCAAAGTGCTTCTCTTCCGCGCGCGCCGGCTCTTTGACCGTGACGCGCGGAATCGGCGTCGACGGCTTTGCAACGCTGCCGAGGTAGCGGTCGACCCACGTGTCGAACTGCTTCGGATCGAAGTCGCCGGCTACGATCACCGCCGCGTTGTCCGGACGGTAGTAGGTCGAATGAAACGCCTGCACATCCGCCAGCGTCGACGCATCCAGATCCTCGATCGAACCGATACCCGGGCGTTTGTACGGATGCACCGCGTACGAATCCTTCGACAACGCGTTGTTGAAGCGGCCGTACGACGGCGCGAGCACGCGGAAGCGGTACTCCTCCTTGACGACGTCGCGCTCGGATTTGAAGTTGGCGTCATCGACCGTCAGCGCGCCCATCCGGTCACCTTCGGCCCACAACAGCGTCTGCAGGTAGTTCGACGGGATGACTTCGTAATACACCGTCCGATCGGGATGCGTGTACGCGTTGTTCATGCCGCCGACGTCCTCGGTCAGCCGGTCCATCATCTCCGACTTCATGTGCGCCGTGGCCTTGAACATGATGTGTTCGAAGAGATGCGCGAACCCGCTGCGCCCCTCGGGATCGTTCTTCGATCCGACGCGATACCAGACATTGATGGCCACAGTCGGCGTGGCGTGGTCCTCAATCGAGTAGACCTCGAGTCCGTTCGCGAGCGTGCGATGCCGGTAATTGATCGGCGGGAACGAAGCGGCTGCCGCGGACGCGGCGATGAGAAGGACAGCAATGGTGACGCGGCGTACGAGCATTCGTGAAACCTCCGGACGTGTCATTCCGAGCCGGCGGCACCCCGGAGGGGTAAAGCGCGGCGAAGAATCCCCGTCTGAAACCGCGGGCGGCTGGGCCTCGGTTAGCAGCCGGGGATTCCTCGCCGTCCTCTGCCCCATCCGGGGCGTCGGCGGCTCGGAATGACAGTGACTATATCAACGCGCCCGTTCCGCGATTCCGCGGCGGATCAGGTCATCGAGCAGCGGTTGGAGCTTGCGCTCGATGTCGCGTGCCAGCGCGGACTGACGATCGCCGAGTCGCGATTGCTCTTCGCCGAGCCGCGACTGTTCGCGTCCGAGCTCCGACTGCTGCTGGCCGAGGTCGTCCTGCTTGCGGGAGAGCTCGCGCTGGCGGCGTTCGAGCTCGCGGCGCCGCGATTGAATCGACGGATCGTCGTCGTCGTGAAAGCGCATGGCCAGCCGCGCTTCTTCGACGCCGAGGCGCGCTTGTTCGCGGCCGAGATCTCCCTGCCGGCGTCCGAGTTCGCCTTGGCGGCGCCCGAGCGCGCCCTGCTTCCGTCCGAGCGCGCCTTGTTCGCGTCCGAGCTCGCTTTGCGGACGGTAGAGATCGACGAGCGTCTGGAGTGATGCCGAATCGCGGACGACGTACGCCTGCCCGTCGTGCCGGAACCAGAAGAAGTGGCGGCCGTACGCGTGGCGCATGTCTTCCATGTCGGTGTCGCCGTCGCCGTTAACGACATTCATGTCGCCGGCGGAAAGGACGTACTTGTCGCCGTCGTCATCGCGCTCGTAGGTCCACGGCTCGGGCGGCGTCGGAGGAGCGGGCGGCGCCGGAGGCGCAGGCACGAACGCCGAGGTCATCGGCGGTGCGGGAGGAGCGGGTGGTGCGGGAGAAGCAGGAACCGCCGGCGCGACAACCCACATCGAAGCCATCGCCGGCGCGGAAGGAGCAGGCGGTGCTGGCGGAGCCGGAGGTGACGGCGGCGCAGCCGGCCAAACGATCCCAAAGTACGGCAGCGCCTGCACGCTCGGAAGCATCGCCAGAGATACCGCGGCAACAGCGAGGACGGCAACTACGCGCATCAGCTTCATAACTCCTCCTCGGCGACTTGGACGCCGAGGAGGAGTTATGAAGCTGATGCGCG
>DATART010000256.1:0-4948 GCA_036264035.1 Thermoanaerobaculia bacterium
CGCGGGTCGTGACGGGAGTCCAGTCGATGTCGAAGTAGTGGAGAAATCGCGAATGCTCCCCGTTTTCGAGAACGCTCATCCACCACGCGTTCTCGGGGCTTGCCGCCATGTGATTCGGAACGACGTCGAGCAACAGTCCGAGTTTGTGCCGCTGCAATTCCTCATGCAGCGCGTTGAAATCACCATCCGATCCGAGCTCAGGATTGAGCGCGTTCGCATCGACGACGTCGTATCCATGTCCGCTCCCTTTTCGCGCTTTCAGAATCGGCGACGCGTAGATGTCGCTGATTCCGAGCTCCGCAAGATAAGGCACGATCTCCCGCGCGTCGGCGAATGTGAAGCCGGCGTTGAACTGGATGCGGTACGTCGCTCGCGGCACGCGGTACATGGGTGCTTGCAGTGCTGCGGATTCAATGCCCGTAGAAGCTTTTCACGCGGAGGCGCGGAGACGCGGAGCTGGTTTTCTCCGCGCCCCCGCGGCTCCGCGTGAAAACTACCTGCGCAACAACGCGAATGCCGCGGCTTGCAACGTGATGCGGGTTTCGGTCAGTGTCGCCCCCGAGCCGATCACAATGTTCCACGACCCGGATACCTCGATCTCCCGCTCCCGATCGCTGAAGTTGAATGCCAGCAACGTATCGCCGCGTTGAACCAGCAACGTGCATCGCTCGTCGTCGGCGTGCGTCTCGACCGCGTCGAGATCGAGCGAGCGAAGCGCGGGGATTTCGCAGCGGAAGCGAAGCAGGTCGCGATACAAATCGCGCAAGCCATCCTGCTCCTCGCGCGTCAGCTTCGAGCGATGGAACGTCTCCTCGGCGTGCGGGTCCGGCGGCTCGCCTTTCCAATCGAAGTCGTCGAACTCTTCGGCGCGTCCTTTCCGCACCGCTTCGATGAGTGCTTCATCGCCGTGCGAAGTGAAGTACTGAAACGGCGCGGTCTCGCCGTACTCCTCTCCCATGAACAGCATCGGAATGAATGGCGACAACACGACGGCCGCGGCGGCGAGGCGGACTTTGGACGGCGATCCGAGCGAGGACAGGCGGTCGCCGAGAATGCGGTTGCCGACCTGGTCGTGGTTCTGCGCGAAGACGACGAACTGCTTGCCGTCGCGCGTCTTTGGCGGCGCGCCGTACTTGCGTCCGCGGTAGGGGGAGTGCTGGCCGGTGTAGAGATAGCCGGTCGTCAGCGTGCGCGCCAGATCGCTGGTGCGGCCGTAGCCGACGTAGTAGCCATCGCGTTCGCCGGTGAGGAGCGCGTGGAGCGAATGATGAAAATCGTCGCACCATTGCGAATCGAAGCCGAGGCCGAGGTCGTCCTTCGGCGTAATCACGCGAGGGTCGTTGAGATCGGATTCTGCGATCGTGTAGATGTGGCGCCCGAGGCTCTCGGCGCGCTCGCGCACCGCGGTGGTCAGATCCTGCAAGAACGGCTCGGCGGTGTGATCGACGATCGCGTGGACCGCATCGACGCGTAATCCGTCGATGTGAAACTCATCGACCCATTGCAGCGCGTTGTGGACGAAAAACCAGCGCACGTCATCGCTGTGCGGGCCGTCGAAATTGATCGCCAGCCCCCACGGCGTTTTGTAGCGATCGGTAAAGTACGGACCGTATTGACCGAGGTAGTTTCCCTCGGGGCCGAGGTGGTTGTAGACGACGTCGAGGAGGAGCGCGAGACCTCGAATGTGGCAGGCATCGGCCAGCCGCTTCAGTCCCGCCGGACCGCCGTACGAATTCTGCGCCGCGCCAATGTAGACACCGTCGTAGCCCCAATTGCGCGTGCCGGGAAACTGGGCGACCGGCAGCAACTCGACGGCGGTGATGCCGAGCTCTTTGAGCGCGTCGAGGTGCTCGATCACGGCGTCGAAGGTGCCTTCGCGCGTGAAGGTTCCGACGTGCAATTCGTAGACGACGTAGTCCTCCAGCGCGATGCCTTTCCAGTCCGGATCGTGCCATTCGAAATCGCGCGCGACGACTTCCGAAGGTCCGTGCACCCCCTCGGGTTGCAGACGCGAAGCAGGATCGGGGCGGTTGTCGCCGTTGACGTTGAAGAAGTAGCGGGCCCCAGCGCCGGCATCGATTGTTGCCTCGTGATACCCGCGTGCGTTTTTCATCAGCGCGATGCGGCGCTCATCGGGCACGACGATATGCAGTTCGACGCGCTCGACGTTCGGTGCCCAGACGCGGAACTCGCAGCGGCCCGGTTCGATCAGATTCGCGCCGAGGACTGGCGTCGCATCAGGGCTCATCTGCGTCATCTGCGGATGGAAGCTCTTCCGGTTCATTCATCAGAAATACCGCCCCGAGCGGCGGCAGCGTGAGATTGACCGACCATTTGCGGCCGTGCAGCGGAATCGGCGCCGCGTCGACGCCGCCCATGTTTCCCTGACCGCTCCCGCCATACAGCAGCGCATCGCTGTTGAGCACCTCGGACCAGCGGCCGCCCAACGGCACTCCGACCTGGTAGTTGTGACGCGGGATCGGCGTGAAGTTCAGCGCCACGATCACCGGCTGCTCCGGCTGCGACTTCGATTTCCGCATCAGCACGACGATGCTGTTCTCCGTGTCGCAGCAATCGATCCATTCGAATCCATCCGGCGAGAGATCGAGCTCGTGCAGCGCCGGAATCGTGCGATAGGCCTTGTTCAGATCCTCGACCCAGCGCTGCAGCGTTGCGTTCGGCGGCGAGTTGAGTTGATCCCAATCGAGGCTGGCGTCGTGATTCCACTCGCGCCACTGCCCGAACTCGCCGCCCATGAACATCAGCTTCTTGGCCGGCTGCGAATACATGTGCGCGAAGAGCAGCCGCAGGTTGGCGAAGCGCCGCCATTCGTCGCCCGGCATCTTGCGGATCAGCGAGCCCTTGCCGTGCACGACCTCGTCGTGCGACAGCGGCAGCACGAAGTTCTCGGTGAACGCGTACATCATCCGGAAGGTCAGATCGTTGTGATGGAACTTGCGATGGATCGGATCGAGCGCGAAGTAGCGCAGCGTGTCGTGCATCCATCCCATGTCCCACTTCATGCCGAATCCAAGTCCGCCCACATACGTCGGCCTCGACACCATCGGCCAGGCCGTCGACTCCTCGGCGATGACCTGCACGTCGGGATGCGCTTTGTAGACGTCCTCATTCAACCGCCGCAGGAAGTCGATCGCTTCGATGTTCTCGCGGCCGCCGAATTCGTTCGGGATCCACTCGCCATGTTTGCGCGAGTAATCGAGGTAGAGCATCGAGGCGACGGCGTCGACCCGCAGTCCGTCCGCGTGGAAAACGCCGAGCCAATAGAGCGCGCTCGATAGCAGGAAGGAGCGGACCTCGTTGCGGCCGTAGTTGAAGACGAGCGATCCCCAGTCGGGCTGAAAACCTTTGCGCGGATCGGCGTGCTCGAAGAGATGCGTGCCGTCGAAGTACGACAGGCCATGCTCGTCGGTCGGGAAGTGCGACGGCACCCAATCGAGGATGACGCCGATGTCATTCTGGTGAAGGACGTCGATGAGGTACATCAGATCCTGCGGCGTTCCGTAGCGGCTGGTCGGCGCGAAGAATCCGGTGCATTGATAGCCCCACGAGCCGTAAAACGGATGCTCCATGACCGGCAGGATTTCGACGTGCGTGAAGTTCATCTTGCGCACGTATTCGGCGAGCGGCCCGGCCATCTCGCGATAGGTGAGCGGACGATCGCCGTCGCGCAGCCACGATCCGAGGTGGACTTCGTAAATCGACATCGGCGCGGTGAACGCGTTGCGCTGCGCGCGATCGCGCATCCAATCGCCGTCCTGCCAGTCGTAGTCGAGACCCCAGACCACGGACGCGGTGTCCGGCGGCGTCTCCTGCAACACAGCGAACGGGTCTGCTTTGTCGACGCGATAGTTGTTGAATTTCGAGCGGATGTGGAACTTGTAATGCGTCCCCTTGCCGGCGTCGGGCACGAAGCCCTCCCAGATGCCGGAGGGGCCGAGGAGTTCGAGTTGATGCTGGTCCAGATTCCAGCCGTTCCAGTCGCCCATGACGCTGACCGCGGCGGCGTTCGGCGCCCAGACGGCGAACGTCGTTCCCTTCACGCCGCCGCGCGTGATGACGTGCGATCCGAGCTTTTCCCAAAGGCGCGTGTGGCTGCCTTCGTTGAAGAGGTGAAAGTCCCAATCGCTGAGGTGTGGCTCAGACACTCCTGGGTGTGGCACAGACACTCCTGTCTGTGCATTTTCCGCGACCATCGGCAAATCGACTTCGATCGGTACGCTGGGAACGACGTCCGCGCCCACCGCCTGCGCCACTTCCGCGGCTTCGTCGGCGGGCGCGGGTTTCCGCTTGCGCGGCGTCGTCGTTGTCTTGCCGGACGTGCTTCGTTTCTTCGGCGTTTCTTCGCCGCCGCCGTCTTTCTTACGTCTCGTTGCCATCAGCCATCCTTCGTGTGTGATCGAGCGCGCCGAGAATCGTCGTGATCGTTTCGCTGGCGCGTGCCGCTTCGAGCGGAACGCGGAAACGCTGCCGCCAACTGCGATCGGGAACGCCGGGAACGTTCTGCGGCTCGCGCTCGAGCCAGAGATCTTCGAGATTCACGAGCACTATTTCGGCGTCGCTGTTTCCGAGAAAACGAACGAGCGCGCCGAGAACCGCCATCGTGTCGCTGTGATCCTTCGATAGCAAGCAGCGCGCCTTTAAAAAACGAATCAGCGAATCGCGCATGCGCGCTCGCGTGGAGCGCTCGCGCTCGGCAGCGCGCTCGTCGAGCAGACCCTGCTCGACGCGGTCGTCGATGTCGCGCCCGCTCCAGAATCCGGCGAATGCCGGCATGTCGTGTGTGTTGATCGATGCGATCGATTCCGGCGGCGGATCGCCGATCGGAGCAGCGGAATCCGGCTTGAGCTCGTACTGGACGACGTACATTTGCCGGATGCCCCGTTTGCGCATGATGTCGGGGACGTAGGCCGGAACCGTGCCGAGGTCT
>DATART010000323.1:0-2447 GCA_036264035.1 Thermoanaerobaculia bacterium
GCCACGTCCGGCACGCGCGATTACCTGCAGAACAACGGCGTAAAGTCCGGTCTCGCGTTCAAGGTGCACGAGTCCGATCGCCCCAACATCGTCGACCGCATGATCAACGGCGAGGTGACGCTGATCATCAACACCCCGCTCGGCAAGAAGTCGTTCTACGACGACACCTACATCCGCCGCACAGCGCTGCAACACGGCATCAGCTGCCTGACGACGCTGACGGCGGCGACCGCCGCCGTCGATGGAATCCGTTCGCTCCGCGAAGGGATCAAGACGATTACGACGCTGCAGGAACAGCACGCGCGGTAGGGCTGTCCAAACGACGCCGGAGGCGTCTCGGATGGTAGCCGGCGGTCCGAGCGAAGCGAGCGACCGCCGGTTTCACGTGCGTGTCGGTTTCCGACCGCGGCAGCGGTCGCGGAGGGAATTCACGCCGCTTGGTATTTGCATCCGCGACCCCGCCGGGGTCGATGACGCGGGGCGAACCGCATTCCGGTGGTCGCTCGCTTCGCTCGGACCACCGGCTACCGTACGTGTCGCCATCCGGCGACGAGTTCGCGCGCTACTCTTCCGCCAGAATCGTATGCATCGCGACTCCCACCGTTGCGGAGGCGAGAATGAGCAGCGCGAAGAGGACAGTCACAGAGAGCGATGCCGACGCATCTGCGGCGCCGAGGATCACGTGCGTCGGGGAGAAACGATTGATCCAGACTTGCAGCGCGGCGGACTTCCATGTCAGCAGCGCGGCCCAGCAGGCAGCGATGATCAGGTAGGCGGCGATCTGCAGGCGCGTGATCGGGAGCGAGGCGCGCTCCACCGCTGCGTTCGATTGCAGCAGCCGCGCTTTCAACCACAGGACGGCGGGATCGGGGAGGATGTGCTCGCGCTCGTCAATGCCGGAGAAGCTCGCCATCCACGGCGCGACTTCCGCTGCGGCAGTGCACGACTCGCACGACGCGACATGGGCACGGAGCGATTCGGTCCAGGCGTCGTTCGTCGCCGCCTCGATCACGTTCGGCTCGAACGCACAATCGTTCGTCATCGCGTCACCCCCGGGGCCAGACCTTTCTTCGTCAACATCTCGCCGAGGCGTTTGCGGGCGCGGAACAGCATGACCTTGATGCTCTTCGCCTTCACGCCGATGGCCTCGGCGATCTCCTCGTGCGAATTTCCTTCGACGTGCGCCAGCCAGAGCAACGCGCGTTCCTGCGGCTTCAAGTCGGCGAAGACGCGCGACATGTCATGACGCAGATCGCCGCGGTCGGGACGTGCCTCGGTCGGCATCCATTCGTACGGCCGATTGCGATCGCGTTTCGTTTCGCGGAAGTGATCGAAGACCAGATTCGTCGCGGTCTTGTAGACGTAACGGCGAAGATGGTCCTCGTCTGCGATCGACGGATTGCTGCGCAGGAACTTGAAGAACGTCTTCTGCAGCAGATCGTCGGCCATCGATGCGTTGCCGGTCATCCGATAGATGTACGACCAGAGGCCTCCGGCCGTCTTCCGGTAAAACGCCTCGAATGCCGCTTCGTCCATCGGTCTCTCGGGCCGCCGCGGCGCCGCCGTTTTCAGGGCGGCACCGAAGGGCATCGCGCTCATCATTACGCTCGGCAGGGTACCTTCCAGTTCCACGATCGCCTCACGCCTGTGTTTCCGTCGAGTCGCCTCTGCCGATTCCATGACCCATCACCTCGCGCGAGGTCGGCGTGTCGTCGCCGATCAGCCCGAACCTCTGCGACAACTTCAGTGACACGAGCGTGGAGATGAAGAAGCCGATGCCGAGGCCGGCGAGGATGAAGCCGGGATACATGAAACCGACGTTGCTGTCCGCAATCCAGATGGCGATGAACGCAGCGCCGAGCAGCGTCAGGATGAGTCCGCGGGAAACTCCGCCGATGATCCTGTCGCGCGCCATGAGTTTCGGCATTTTGTCGATGCCGGTCAGGAACTGCTTGCCCGTATCTGAATTGAGAAAGTCGACAAACTCCGGCGCGTTACTGAATTTGTCGATGAGGCGCGTCTGCACCTCGGCCTGCAGCGTCGCCTTGCGGTTTTTTGCGTGAACGCTGAGCCACACGATGGTTGCAATCATCGCGAAGCTGCCCAGCGAAACGAAAACGATCATGACGAATACACCAGTTTCCATTGATGCCTCCAAGTACAAAGTCGGAGCTAATACGGGTGGGGAGGGCGTTGGTTAACAGCTTGTCATCCTGAGCCGCCGCAGCGACAGAGGCGAAGCCGTCGTCGCGGAGGACGGTCGAAGGATCCCCGGCTGATAACCCGTTTTCAAATCGCGCGAATTTGACAGTCGTCCCATCGCCGCACGCGGTTATCAGCCGGGGATCCTTCCGCGTCCTCCGCGACGACGGCTTCGCCTCTGTCGCTCCGGCAGCCTCAGGATGACAAGTCCCGCATAGAATTCGCAGCCATGCACGCGACCGTCA
>DATART010000330.1:0-7704 GCA_036264035.1 Thermoanaerobaculia bacterium
AGCAGATCGGTCCACGCGTCTTCGATGCGGAACTTGCCGGTGAAGTCGATCGTCGATGCGTCGGTGACGAGTTGTGCTTTGCGGAAAGTGACCGTGCCGTTGTCGAGCGCGAAATCCGCCGAGCCGCCGAGCGGAATCGGATACGCGGCGTGCGAGAAGGCGGTCGCGTTCTTCGCGAGCGTGGCCGTGCCTTCGCCGGCGCCGGCGAGCACGCGATCCTTCTCCCAGTGATACACGAGGTGTCCGGTGGCGCCGCCGCGGAGGCCGGTCTCTTTGATGCCCCAGTCGTTGAAGAGTTTCTCGATCGAGACGCCGTTGTAGCGAAGATCGACGTTCATCGGATACGGGTCGGCGTACGTGGGCAGCCTGTAGTGCGCGGTGATGTTTCCGCCGCCGTACGTGGCGCGCTGCACGTCGACGATGGCGCCGTCGCCGGTGATGTTCATCGTGCCGTGGACGTTGGCGAGGTCGTAGGCGTCGGCGCTGATCTTCGGCGACAACCAGCCGCCCGCCAGCGTCATCGTGCCGCCCTTGCCCTTCAACGTGCCGTCGAGATCGATGATCCCGTCGAGCACCTTATTCACCTTGAAGATTTCGCGGATGCGATTGAGTCCGATCTGCGAAGTGATGTGCAGGTCGTATGCGCCTTCGCTCAGCGGCGCGACTTTGCCGTTCGCGAACAGCCGCAAGTCGTTGCCGCCTTCGAGCGCGACCGATTGCAGCGCGAGGTTGTCGGGAGTGAACCGGAACTGCGTCCGCAACGCGGCACGGATCGGCACGTAGTCCTGAATCTTCAGGGTGAATTGCGGACTGCTGAGAACTCCGGCGTACAGATCCTCCGTCGACGTGACGTTGATCGTCGAGGTGATGTCGTTCGCAACCGCGGTGACGGTGTGGCGGCGATCGAGCAACTCGAACGCGCCGTGCTGCACGAAGAGCTTGCCGAGGTCGAGGTGATAAATCTCGTAACGCGATTTCGGTCCGGAGTTCCAATGCGGGAAGTTGTGCGTGAGCTTGGCGCCGAGCGGATAGATCTCGAAGTAGAGATGCGGCTCGATGACGTCGACGCGCCCGACGCGGATCTTGCGGCCCCAGAAGGAGTCGATGCCACCGGTGACGATGACCTGTTTCGCCGTTGCGAAGTAGGGATGCACGGCGCCGGGAGCGTTGGCGATGCGCAGTCCGTTGATGATGATCCTGCTCTGGCGTCCGCCCTCGATCTGGACTGATTGAATATCGACATTGCGGCCCAGCCGCGACTCGAGCGTTTTCTCGATGCGCAGCCTCACCAGTCCGGCGAAACTCGACGAGCCGAGATACCACCAACCGCCGATGACGATCAGCGCGAGCAGGACGAAGAAGCCGATTGTGGAGCACCCCATCCACTTGAGGCAGCCCCACATCGGCCCACGCCTCTGCCTCTCCCGCGCGGAGCGGTGCTGGTGCTCCTCGGCTGCCGGTTCGATCGTCATTACGTAGAGGCCGCCAACGTCCTGCTAAGTGCGAGCCAGAGCGGCCGGAGGAATGATAGTCGGCGGTTTACTGAACTCACCACAGAGACACAGAGATCACCGAGGGGGTCCTCTGTGTCTCTGTGGTGAAAGTTAGGCTGTCAGCACCGTCACTTCGGGATGCCGCCACAGAGCGCTGGCGGGAAAGTGCTCGGTGATCTCGCCACCGCGAAGGCGTTCGATCGCGGCGCGCTTTTTGTCGCCGCTGGCGAGGAGAACGATCGACTTCGACTCCAGGATCGTACCGATGCCCATGGTGATGGCGTGCGTCGGAACGTTGCCGTCGGGGAAAAGCGGTGCGTTGGCGGCGCGCGTCGATTCGGTCAGCGCGACCACGCGCGTGCGCGAGTCGAACGGCGTGCCCGGCTCGTTGAAGCCGATGTGGCCGTTGCTGCCGAGGCCGAGGAAGGTGAGATCGAGTCCGCCCGCCGCGGCGATCTCGCGTTCGTAGCGCGCGCATTCGGCGGCGAGATCGGACGCCATTCCGTTGGGAATGTGCGCGTTGGACTTTTCCATATCGACGTGGGCGAAGAGATGTTGGTTCATGAACGTGCAGTAGCTGCCCGGATGCGCCGATTCGATCCCGACGTATTCGTCGAGATTGAACATGACGACGTCGCGAAAGCAGTGGTACTCGCGGCTGCACGCGGCCACGACGCGCTCGTACATTTTCACCGGCGTGCGTCCGGTCGGCAGGCCGAGGACGACGCGCGGGTTGCGGCGGATCGCGGAAAGGAAAATTTTCGCGGCGCGGTCGGAGAGAGCGTCGTAATCAGCGAGGGTTTCCCAATTCACAACCGCTCGCCTCGCAAGTACGTTGCCGCAATCTCGAAACGGTCGGTGAGGACGACGATGTCTGCGTCGTAGCCGGGAGCGAGTTTTCCCTTGCGATCGCTGACGTTGAGAATGCGCGCGGGAACCTCCGTTGCCAACGGGAGGACGAGATCCAGCGGCAGGCCGGCCAGCTCCACCATGTTCTGCACGGCGCGCCGCATCGTCAGGACGCTGCCGGCGAGCGTGCCGTCGGCGAGACGCGCCGCACCGTCGGCGACGGTGATGTCGTGCTCGTAGAGCTTGTAATGCCCGTCCGGCATGCCGCACGCGCGGACGGCGTCGGTGATCAATGCGATGCGGTGCGGCATCGCCAGTGCTGCGATGCGGAGGACGGCAGGATGAACGTGGATGCCGTCAGCGATCAGTTCCGCCGTCGCATCGACCGACGTCAGCGCCGCACCGACGGCGCCGGGCTTGCGGTGCTCGAGGCCGGTCATGGCGTTGAAGAGATGTGTGAAGTGCGACGCGCCCCAGTTCAGCGCCGCGACGCAATCGCCGTAATCGGCGGCGGTGTGGCCGATCGAAAAAAGAATCCGGTCGCGGAAGTGCTCGATGAGCGCACGCGCGCCTTCGATTTCCGGCGCGACGGTCATCATCCAGCGAAGGTGCGGCCCCTCGGCCAGCAGCGCCGCGATCTCGTGAATCTCGGCAGGACGGATCGAGGCAACATCCTGTGCGCCGGCGCGCGCGACGCTGATGTACGGCCCTTCGAGATGAATGCCGCAGATTTCCGCGCCATCGCTGAGCCGCGGCGCGCGCGCAAGCCTGATCACGGCATCATGCAGATCCTGACGCGATGCCGACAGCGTCGTCGCAGCCATCGCCGTCGTTCCCTCGCGCGCGTGAAAGCGCCGCACGCGTGCGGCCGCGTCGTCCGTAGCGTCCATGAAATCGGCGCCGTCGCCTCCGTGAACATGCACGTCGATGAATCCCGGCACGATCACGCCGTCGAACGCATCGCAGCCGATCGGTGGAAAGGCGGCGTCGCGAATGTCGCTGATCCGTCCGTCGTCGATCCGGATCAGCGTTCCTTCGCGTAGCTCGCCGCCGACGAAGGCGCGCCCGAAAATGGTGCGGTCGCTCATAAGCAGATCTTGCCGAGGATCGTGGAGTTTCCCCCCGTCACCGAGGCGACGTTGGTGTCGAGTCCGGAGATCGAGTCGCTGGCGATGAGCGCCATCGCCATCGCTTCTTTTTCCTGCAGGAACTCGTAGACCTTGACCTCTGTGTCCGGCAACCGTTCGCGCAGCATCTGCAGCAGTGCCGGATTCTTCGCGCCGCCGCCGGCGACGATCACTTCGTCGACGTGACGCCCGATGAATTCGCGATACGCATGCGCGATGCTCTCCGCCGTGAACGCGGTGGCGGTGGCGATGAGGTCGTCGGGCGCGACGTCCTGGAAACGCTCCGCCATCCGCGTTGCGAACTGGCGGCCGAATCGCTCGCGCCCCGTCGTCTTCGGCGGCTTGAGCTGGAAATACGGATCGGACATGCACCACTCCAGCACGTCCTCGCGGACGCTTCCGCGCGCGGCGCGCTCGCCGTCGCGGTCGAACGTCTCGGCGCCATGCGTGACGAGATACATCAGCGAGTCGATGACCATGTTGCCCGGCCCGGTGTCAAACGCGACGACGTCATCGAGCGCGGCGTTCGGCGGGATGAAGGTGACGTTGGCGATGCCTCCGATGTTCTGCATGGCCCGCGCGAGTTTGGGATGACGGAGCTGACCCCAATCAAAGTAGGCGACGAGCGGCGCGCCGTGGCCGCCCGCGGCGACGTCGCGCACGCGCAGGTCGCCCATCGTAATGATGCCGGTGCGCTCCGCGATGACAGCCGCCTGACCGATGGCGAGCGTCGAGCGCGTGGTGATCGGCTCGTCGAGCCACGGCAGATCGGCGGTTGACGGCTCAGTCGTCGGCCGCGGACGATGCCAAATGGTCTGGCCGGCCGCGGCGATGAGATCGATGTCGTCGTTCTTCATGTCCGCGTCGGCGATCAAACGATTCGCGGCCTGCGCGAACAACTCGCCGAGGACGAAGTCGAGATGACAGACTTCCTCGATGGTCCACGGCGCACGATGTTCGCCGGTGACGGGATCGGTGAGCTTGCGGTCGCGCTCGCGCTCGAAGAGAAGTTTGATGCGCGTCTGAATCTCTTGCGGAAAACCGAAGCTGCCGAACCGAAGCTTCTCGATCCTGGCGCCGTCGCGCGCGTTGCCTTCGATGCGCACGAGCACGGCGTCGATGGCGTCGACGGAGGTCCCCGACATGAGGCCGATGACGACGCGTTTCTTTTTCCGCGCGATCTCGATGAGACGCTCGACGCGATTCACGTTTCGAGCACCTCGCGCAGATTTCCGCTATGCGTATTGAGCAGCGCGCGCGCGTCGTCCGCCGTCATCTTTTTGCGTGCGATGACCGTTGCCAGTTTCACGTTTCCGTCCGCGTCGCGAATGGCCTGCACAGCCGCGGGACGTTGCACGCCTGCCGCCAGTTCGACCATGCGCACGGCCCGACTGCGCAGTTTCTCGTTCGTCGCTGGCATGTCGATCATCAGGTTCGAATAGCAGCGCCCGAGCAGAATCATCACGCCGGTGGAGATCGTGTTCAGGACCAGCTTCTGCGCCGTCCCGCTCTTCATCCGCGACGATCCCATGATCACTTCGGCTCCTGTCTGCGGCGCGATGACGATGTCGGCTTCGCTCGCCAGCGGCGAATTCGCATTCGAAGTAACGGCGACTGTGAGCGCGCCGAGCATGTTCGCGCGCCGGATCGCGGCGACGGTGTAGGGAGTCGTTCCGGAAGCCGCAATCCCAACGACCGCATCCTCGGCCCTCACCTCCGCATTCACCGCCGCGATCGCGGCTTCTTCGTCATCTTCAGCGCCTTCGACGGCGTGCAGAAAGGCGCGATCGCCGCCTGCCATGAGCACGCGCACGAGCGACGGATCGATGCCATACGTCGGCGGTAATTCGGAAGCGTCGAGCATGGCGATCCGCCCGCTCGTCCCGGCGCCTGCGTAGAAGAGCCGGCCGCCGTGCGACATGCGATCGGCGATCTGATCGATGGCGTGCGCAATGCGATCGGCCTCGGCGGCAACGGCGCCGGCGACGAGCGCGTCCTGCTCCTGAATGATCCGCACGATCTCGCGCGCCGATCGGAGGTCGATGTCCAGACTCGCTTCGAGCCGCTCCTGGCTCATGGCCCAGCGAAGATATCATCCGAACGATGCCCACTTTCATGCAGAAGATCCGCCTCGGAATTCGCGGCTGGCAGCGGCGCCGCGAGGAGAGCGAGAAGGAGTTCCTGACGCGCAACGCGTCGTGGGGCGCGGCCGCACCGGTTGCCACTGCCGCGCCGACGAAGGAGCGTGCGTTCGCGATCGACATGGAAGGGCTGACGGTCGCGTACCTCGATGATTCCGGACAACTCGCGCATTTTCTCGATACCTCGGATGGCGAAATCGTCGACGTGCGAATCGCCGATGCGGCGACATATTCGGAGCCGCGCTACCGGCGCATCCCTTCGCGAAATCCGAATACGGATGCCGAGGATCGCCGCGCGTTCATCGCATCGCTCGATGCGACGACGTCGCGCGATGCGCTTGCGCGCAGCAGCGATGCCGATTCGTTTCGACGCGCGCTGTCCGCCGACCGCACGCTGGAACGCGCCTGGTACAACTTCAGGAACGATCGCGCCATCGCAGCGATCGAGGCGTGGTTGGATTTGTCATCCTGAGGCGCCGGAGGCGGCAGTCGCGAAGCGACGGACCGCCGCAGGACGCTGAAGGATCTCAAACTTCCCAAGCTGCGCTGAATCCGCGGGTTTCAGCCAGAGTCGCGCATCTTGAGATCCTTCACCGTCCTGCAGCGCTTCGCCTTCGGCTACGCGCCTCCGGCGGTTCAGGATGACAGCGCCGACAACAAAAACCGCGCCTCGCGGCGCGGCTTCACGTCCAAGCGATCGGTTGCGATTACGGATGCGGGTAGTGCGGGACGTAGTCAATTCGCGGGACCGGAACGATCTCCACTTCCACCACTTGCAGTTCCGGGTACAGCTCCTCACCGTGACGCGGCATGATCGTCTCCGGCCGTTGTTTGTCGGTTTCGCTCACGCCCTCTTCGATCCACTGCTCACCGTCGTAAATCCACATTGGGGCGTCCTTTCCACTGCTCGCTCGGAGTCTCCGAGGTTGCTATGCATACTTCAATTGGCCTGCCAGCGCGCGGTTCGGCCAAACGTCGTGATTTCAGTAGTTTCTACGGATGGTTCCGGCAGATGGTTTACGGACGTTGTCCCCGGACGGACTCACTACGTCTTGTGCGCGGGTCAGCCGTTAGCGGCCTCGAGATGCGCAGCCAGCTTTCGGTAGGCGTCGCCGCGATGTGAGACTTTGTCCTTCTCGTCGTCGGTCATCTCGGCGAACGTTTTCTTTGATCCGCGCGGCTGGAACCAGGCGTCCCAACCGAAGTGACGTTCGCCGCGCGGCTCGACGAGAATCTCGCCCGCAGCGACCCCGCAGAACATGTGGCCCTTCGTCCCATCCCAATATGCGACGCAGCATTCGGCTTTCGCGGCGCGATTGTTGAGCGCGTACGCGATTGCGGCGAGGCCCTTGCCGCCGGCGGCTTCGAGGAGCCAGCGCACGTAGGGGCCCGGGAAGTTGCCGAGCTCGTCGAATCCGAGGGAGACGTCCTCGACGAGGAGGCGGTTGTAGCCCTTGGTGCGAGCCGCTTCGAGTTTGTAGCGCGTCACTTCCTCGACCGTTGCGGCCTGAATCTCAGGAAGAACGAGCGACACGCGGAGCAGAGGGATGCCGAGGATCCGTTCGGCCTCGATACCTTTGTTCGGGTTGGAGGAAACGAGAATCAGCTTGTCGCGTTCGGGCACGCGGCGGATTCTATGTCTCGGAAGTCAGCGCGCGGAAACTTCGAGAGAGGCGCTGACGCAATCGCTGCGGTGCGGAATCGCGGCTGAGGCGCTTGCAGATGAAGAGGCGAAGGCGGCGATGGATGCTGACGCGCTGTTCGCAGTCGGGGCAGATGCTGACGTGAGTCTTGAAGTCGTTCTGTTTGTTCTCGCCGAGGTTTCCGTCGAGGAAGAAGTAAGCAACCCGTTTCACATCGTCACAGATCATTACAGCGGTTCTCCTTGGCAATCGGGTGGTGACGACTCTGCAACGAAACGGAACTGGAGACGGTGGAGATGAATTCCGGAGCCTGGGAACGCGGGCGTCTCGCCCGCATTTCTCGCGATGACTCACGGCGGGCGGGACGCCCGCGTTCCCAGGAAACACTTCGGGCGGCCGTTGAACAACCGGCCGCCCGAAAATTTGAATGCAAGGGAAAGTACTATTCGAT
>DATART010000366.1:0-3403 GCA_036264035.1 Thermoanaerobaculia bacterium
AGCAGATCGATCTTGTTGAGGATGGCGAAACGCTTCCCCTCCCCGCCGTTCGCCTTCTGCTGGCGCATCATCTCGATCACGAATTCGTCGCCGTGCCCGAACGGCTGACTGGCGTCGATCATCACCGCCACGACGTCGGCCTCGGACACGCTGGCCCGCACGTGCTCCATCATGCGCACGTTCATCTTGTGCAGCGGCCGGTGGATGCCGGGCGTGTCGAGAAAGGCCAGTTGTCCGCGCGGATCGTTGAGGATGCCGACGATGCGGTTGCGCGTCGTCTGCGGCTTCGCGGAAACGATCGAGACTTTTTGTCCGAGGATGCGATTCAAGATCGTCGACTTGCCGGCATTCGGCCGCCCAACCAGCGCGACGACGCCGAAGTGAGGCGTGTGAGTTTTGGGTTGATCAGCCATGTAGGCGCGCATCGTAGACGATGGAGCGCCGCAATCCTCCACATTGGCTGCTATTGCCAAGCTCTCGCCGGCGTAGCCGGCGTAAGAACCGTAGCCCACGGCTTTGAGCCGTGGGACTACAGCCGTCGCCGAGCGCTTGGGAGCGCGCTTTAGCGTGCGAAAGAAAGCTTTCTCTCGCGCGCCAAGGCGCGCTCACAAATCAAACGCGATCGGCCGACCCACGGCTGAAAGCCGTGGGCTACGGTTCTTACGCCGGCTTCGCCGACGCGAGGTTGGGCGAGCACGCCGGCTCCGCCGCTACCTCCCGTTTTCCCGCTCCTCTTCGTCTTCGATCGTCCACTCGGGATCTTTTGACACGCGGACGCGGTAGATCCTTCGCCGGTCGGCGCGGTCGACGACGAACTGAAATCCATTCTTCTTCACCACCGCGCCGACTTTCGGCACGCGTCCTGTCGACGTGAAGATCAATCCGGCGACCGTCTCGTAGTCGTCGCCTTCCAGTTCGGCGTCGAGCAGTTCTTCGAGCGCTTCGACGCGCAGTTGGCCGCTGACCATGTATTCGCCGTCGCCGAGGTCGACGATCGTCGCCTCATCTTCCTCGTGCTCGTCGGCGATCTCGCCGACGATCTCTTCGACGACGTCCTCGATCGTGATGATGCCCGCGGTACCGCCGTATTCGTCGACGACGACCGCGACCTGAATGTGCTCGCTCTGGAACTCGCGAAGCAGCTCGGACACTTTTTTCGTCTCACTGACGAAGTACGGTGGACGGGCGATCTGCGGCGCCGGCGGCGCTTCGTGCTTGACCAGCGCTTCGAAGACTTCCTTGATGTGCACGATGCCGACGATCTTGTCGACGCTCCCTTCGTAAATCGGGATGCGCGAGTACTTCGAATCGCTGAACAGGTTAGCCAGCTCGTCGAATGGATGCGTCGCGTCGAAGGCCAGCACGTCAATGCGCGGCGTCATCAGCTCGCGCGCCACGCGATCGCCGAAGTCGACCACCGACTGAATCATCTTTCCTTCGCTGCCCTCCAGGATCCCTTCCTCTTCGCCGACGTCGATGTACGCCTGCACTTCTTCGTCCGTAACTTCTTCGTCCTCGTGCGCCTCTTCCTCCTCGCGGTCGAGACGATCGAACACGCGCCGCATGGGAAAAAGCACGGGCCAGAAAAGGAGGTAGAAAAAGTGCGAGAACGGGATGAGCTTTTTCAGAATCATCTCGCCGAGGTCTTCGGGGACAAACGCGAGGACGAATTTCCAGGCAATTACTACGATGAGCCAGATCCCTGCGGAGATGCCGCACGCGACGGCGATCGACTCGCGATCGAGCGCCCGGATCGTCGCGATGAACGCGCCGACCAGCGCAATCTGCAGCAGCGACCCGCTCACCAGTTGCAGGTTCCTCGGATCGAAATGCAACCAGCGGCTGCTGCGCTCCTCGGCCTGATCGCCCGACCAGCGCCGCAAGGTGACCGGGCTGATTTCCTGCGCGAAGTAGCGGATCGCGTCGAAGGTCAGAAAAAGAACGCCACCGATCGCCGCGAGGACGATCCAGGTGATCTGCGAAACGCTACTACTTCCCATTGGTGTTAGCGGCCGATTCTATCAACTGAAGAAAAGCGCGATGAACGCGGCGATCAGCGACGCTCTCATCAGCCCCTCCGCGCGCGTATGCAGGAGCTGGAACATTGCACGCACCGGATTGTCGTCCGTCTCCGGACCGAGGTTCGATCCGAAGACGCGCATCTTCTTCTGAATCGACATCTGCCCAAGCAGCGCCCACGCCAGCAGCACGATCGCCGACCAACGGCCGAGGAGCCACAGCGTCGCCGCATGCCGCTCCCAGATCAGAAACCGCGCCGTCGCTCCGATGACGATCATCAGCAATGCGAGCGCCTGAATCCGCGCGAACCTGGCCAGGATCGGCCCGAAGATCGCGCCGGCCTGCTGCCGCGGCAGCGCTTTGAAAAGGACAGGCGCCGTGGCCGCTCCGACAACGATCGTTCCTCCGATCCAAAGCGCGAGGCCGAGGTCGTAGAGGAATTGGAAAATGAGATAAAGCCAATTGGGCAAGCGCAGATAGTAACGTTTACCAATCGTTCGCGCTGATCGGGGCGATAATTTCCGCCATGCTCGCCCTGGCCATCCTCCTGTTCGCAACCGCCGCTTCGTTGCCGCAACCGATCCTGACCACGACGCTGATTCTGCGCAACGGCACGCGCTTCGACGTCGACGGTCCGATCCGCGAGGAGCGCGGCCGCATCATCTTCCGGTCGGGAACGCTGTATTCGATTCCGCTCGCCGAGGTCGATATGGAAGCCACGCGCGCGGCAGTGACAAGGAGCGTGCTGGCGACGATCGATCAGGATCGCAAGTTGAAGGTATCGCCGGCGGAACGCGATCGCCTCCTGCGGGAGCTGGAACAGAATCACTCGGGTACTCCGGCGCAGGCACTCGACCTGGAGAAAGTCGTCGAACCGCGCGAAGCGGCCGACAAAGGCGACGAATGGTCGTGGCGAAACGCAGCCCGCGCTCACGAGGAAACGATCCGCCGCGCAAAGGAAAATGTGGCGCTCCTGCGCGACCGCGCGGAGCTGCTGAAACGCCAGATCGAGCAGTTCGTGGCGTTGGGCTATCACGCGCATCAGTTCACGTATCAGTCGAGCGAGCTGCAGGTGACGCTCGACCAGATCCCCGCCGCGGAGCTGGAAGTCACTCGCGCCGAACGCGCCAACGCCCAGTTCCGCGACGACGCGCGCCGGCAGGGCATCATGCCGGGCTGGCTGCGGTAAAAGCTCCTGTTACGACGCCGGATGGCGTCGCGTAAGGCAGCCGGTGGTCCGAGCGAAGCGAGCGACCACCGGATAACCGATCGGCCTCGGAGTTCGACTCCGGCAGGAGTCGCGTATCAAATACCAAGCGGCGTGAATTCCCTACGCGACCGCTGCCGCGGTCGGAAAAACTCGACGCGATCGATGACCGGTGGT
>DATART010000405.1:0-6560 GCA_036264035.1 Thermoanaerobaculia bacterium
CACCCGCGTTACCAGCCGGGGATCCTTCGACGTCCTCCGCGACTCCGGCGCTCGCGCCTACGTCGCTCCGGCGGCTCTGAATGACACGTTGGTCCAGCGTCCGTCGTTCGCGCTGGACTCGCGCGCGGCGTCGAGGACGCGCTGTTGCGCGAGGCCGTCCGCGAACGTTGCGGCATCCGCGAGCGCGGTGCGGTCGCCTTCGTCGATCGCGGATTTCAGCGCGCGGCCGAGGAAGTACGTCCCGGTGCCGAAGGCGCCGCCGGCGGAGTTGCCGCGGCGGTCGGAGCGTTTGCCAGTCGTCGCGGCGGTGAAGGGTTCGCCGCGCATGGCCGTCAACAAGTCTTCGCCGACGAGCCGCATCGCGCCTTCTTCACCGTGGATCGTGAGCGTGGTCGGTTCGTCGGGACCCGAGGCGACGGCGCTGAAGGTCATCGACGCGATCGCGCCGTTGGCGAGGCGGAGAGCGACGTCGGCGAAATCATCGGAGGTCACGCGGCGCATCGTGCCTTCGAACGGACGCCTGTCGATGATCGTTCGCAGCGTGGCCTGGACCGCTTCGATCTCCATGCCGAGGAAGCGGAGTGCGTCGACGAAGTGCGAGCCGACGGCGCCCCAGATTCCGCCGCCCTGATCTGCATCACTCCACCAGTTCCACGCGCGCGTGCGATCGCCGCGGCTCGGACTCGCGTAGCGTACCTCGGCGTATCGAATTCCGCCGAGGTCGCCGATGCGCTCGCGCGCGGCACGGAAGGAGGGGAGGAAGCGCAGCTCGTGATCGATTAGCGCGATGCGATCGGGATGCTTCCGTCCCGCTGCGACGAGTTGCTCCGCCTCGGATGCATCCAACGCCGTCGGTTTTTCGCAGAGGACGTGCTTGCCGGCATCGAGCGCGGAGGCCGCCATCGTCAGATGTTGCGACGGCGGCGTGACGATGGTGACGAGATCGACGTTCGATGAGATCAACGCGCGCCAGTCGTCGAACGGTTCGACATCGAGCTCGCCCGCGATCTTGCGCGTCCTTTCGGAGTTCTGGCCGGCGATGGCCACGACGTCGAGGCCGGCCTCGCGGAACGCCGGCACCTGCACGCGCGCGCCCCATCCGGTGCCGATGATTCCTACGCGCGCCATCAGCTCAGCTGGCTTCAGCCGCGATCGGTGTTCCGAGGCCGCAGAAGAGTCCCACCATGTCCAGGAGCTCGGCGGGTGCGACAGGTTTCTCGAGAATCACGGCCGGCTTGAGATCCTCATCGCCCGGATCGAGTTTGTACGCGGAGACGATGATGACCGGCGATTCTTTCCGCAGGCCGCGAAACCAGCGCAACCACTCGCGGCCGTCCATTCGCGGCATGGACAGATCGAGGATCACCAGGAGGATGTCAGGATTTTGCTCGACGATGGGGATCGCGTCGCGGCCGTCGCCGGCGGTGAGGACCTCGAAGCCGCAGGGCATCAGAAGGCTGGAGTACAACGCGAGCGTAGTTACATCATCGTCGATGATCAGCAGCTTGCGGAGTTTGTATGGGGTACGCCGCGCTCGAAAGCTCACCTGCGCTCCGTGAATCCAAGAAGGTCCGAGATCGAAGCCGTGATGTGCAAGTGGCGTACCGTGCGGGACCGTAGGCCATGAAAGAATCCGGTTATGCTCGACGTATCGTTGACAAACGCCACTCTCGGGACGGTGGTCTTCCCCAGATCCACCCACACCGCCATCATCGGCCCGGCAGGATGTGGAGCGTCGATGTTGCTCAAAGTCATTGCGGGCGAGGTGAAATCCGGCCAGGTCCGCATCGGATCGCGCGACGTCACCAACCTCAAGCGCGCACGCCGCCCTCTTCTCTACACGACCTCGGCCATCGACGCGCCGTCACGCTGGTCGGTGCGCCATCTCCTCGTCGCCGCGGCGCGACAGCGGACGATCGATCGCGAGGATCGGCAGCACGAGATCGAGATGGCGTCGTCGAAGTGGGGCCTCGCGCTCGATCGCCGTCTCGATACGCTGTCATCGACCGAGCGAACGCGCGCGAACCTTGCGCGGATCGAGATTCTGAAGCCGGCCATTCTCGTCGCCGATCGCATCCTCGAAGGCGTAAATCCGTCCGAGAACCTCGCGGATGAGTTTTACCGGACGCTGCGCGTGATGGGAACGACAGTGATCACCGCACCGTCGACAATCGCCGAGTTAGGCGCGATCGATCGTGTGATCGTGCTCCACGGCGGACGCATCGTGCAAGTCGGGATGCCGTCCGAGGTTTACGGGAATCCGCGGAGCGAAGCGGCGGCGGCGGCGACGGGGGATGTCAGCGTTGTGCCGGTGACGATCCGCGGCAATGAGGTCGAGTCGATCATCGGAGCGTGGACGGTCGATCCGCCGCCGTTTCAGGGAAGCGGAATCGCGCTGATTCGTCCGGACGATTTCTCCGTCGCCGCGCCGGGCGAAGAATCGGATCTCATCTTCAGCGTCGAGGAGGCCAGCTTCTATGGCGGCGCGTGGCACGTGCGTGGAGTGCTGAGCGGCGCGTTCCTGCTGCGGGTGACGATCCCCGGCGACGTCGCGATTCACAAGGGGAAGCTGATGGCGCTTCGATACGACTCCGCACGTTTCACGTTGCTGCCGGGTTGAACCAGAGAGACCGGTTTCACGCGGAGACGCGGGGATCGCGGAGATAAAAATCTTCTCTCCGCGTGCTCCGCGGCTCCGCGTGAAAAAGGGTTATCTCTGGTTCTTGCGAAGGCCGTTCGCGCGCGGACGCAACTGCTGCTGCGCTCCGAACCGATCCAGCTGGCTGCGCATGCGATCCCACTGCGAGTCGTTGAGGACCGCGCGCATGTCGACGAGCATCATCAGCTCGCGCTCGAACAGGCGCGTCCGCGCGTCCGACAGACGCTGCGCATCTTTGCGGATCGTGGCGCGGTCGAGCTGCGACTGATCGAGGTCGCCGCGCAGCGTGATGTTCATCTTCTCCACTTCGCCGCGAAGATCGATGAGGTCGCCCGATGACATGCGGAAGATGTTCTCCAGCTTGTTCTGCTGTTCTTCCGAAATGTTGAGACTCTGCACGATCTCCGGACGGCGCCACCACTTGCCCGGCGGCATCGCCGACTGCGCGAACGCGGACGCCGCGAAAACGACAACGACTGCGGTGAACAGAAGTCGCTTCACAACGAGCTCCCCTGATTCGAAGTCGTCGTCTTATTGTCCGGCACCCACGCTTCCCATTCGACCACGTTGTGAAAGTCCTGCAGCTCTTCCGACTGCCAGGCGTCGTGGATGTCGGACGGCGCCGCCGCAGGTTGCGCCGCCACAGGAACAGTCACGATGTGCACCGGCTGATGCACCGGCTTCACGCTCTCGTAGACGACCGCGCCGCCGAGGAAGAACGACAGGATCGCAGCGGCCGCCACGCGAAGCGTGCGTCGCGCGGAAATCGCCTGCGACTGCTGTTTGTCGATGCTGCGCATGATCAGCATCCGCTGCCGCGTCCAGAACGTGGCCGGCTTTTCGGTGTTGCAGGACGCTGCCTCGCGCAGCTTCTGCTCCAACCGGGAGTATTTCGCGGCGCAGTCAGGGCAACTCGCCAGGTGCATCATCACCGGCATCGATTCGCCCGGTTGCGTGTAGTACGTCTCCAGTAAATCTGCTTCGCTAAAGTGTTTCATCGGGGACTCCCTCTCTCTGTGTCACCCACTCGCCGAGTTCTTTGCGGACCTTGTGGATGGCGCGGAACAGATGCGCCCGGACCGTTCCGGAGCGCAACCCGAGGAGCTCTGCAATCTCCTCGAGTGAACGATTCTCATAATGCCGCAAACGGAAGATGATTTTCTGCTGCGACGATAACGTCCGCTCGGCGCGGAGAATGGCCGCGCGGAGCTGGTGGGACATGAACAGGCGTTCGGCGTCGGGCTGCTCATCAATCGGCTCGATGGCGTAGATGCGATCGTCGTCGTCGTGATCATGGGAAAACAGGCTGACGAACTTGCGGCGGCGCAGCCAGTCGCGGGAACGGTTGATGGCGATCCGCGTCAGCCACGTTTCCAGTTCGGCGCGGCCCTGGAACTTGCCGAGGTTCGTGTAGGCCTGAATGAACGTGTCCTGCGTGATCGTATCGGCTTCGACGTCGTCGCGGGTGATCGCGTAGGCGACGCGATAAATCTTGCGCTGGAAGCGATCGACGAGGATTCCGTACGCCGCTCCGTCGCCGCCCAGCGTGCGAGCGATGAGCTCCTGGTCGGACGGTGCGGATTCGTTGATCGGATTCACTCGGAATGTCGCCACGGTACCCACGTGCCTTTGGACGGCGTTCCGCCGCCCGCGTTTACGCGATTATGATGCCGCCCCCTTGCGAAAGCCCAGTACGTTCGTCGTTCACGCCGCGATGGCCTCCGTATCGGTGCTCTTCGCCATCAACTACATCATTTCGAAGCTCGGGATGCATGTCTTCAACCCTCTCACGTTCGCGTACTTACGCGTGCTCGCGGCGGCGATCATCCTCAACAGCATGCTGCGCGAGCGCAACGCCGCGCCGCTCGAGCCCGGCGACGGCCGGCGCCTCGTCGCCTACTCGATCCTCGGCGTGGTCATCAATCAGACGTTCTTCCTGGCCGGCCTGGCGCTGACGACGGCGCACGCCGCGGCAATCCTCATCACCACGATTCCGATCTTCGCGCTCGCCGCCGGCATCCTCCTCGGACGCGAGAGTCCGACCGTGGCGAAGATCGGCGGCATCGCACTCTCCGCCGCGGGTGCGATCGTGCTGATCGGAGGGGAGGGCTTCAGCGGGACGACCAGGTCGCTCATCGGCGACCTGATGATCGTCACCAACTCGCTGTCGTACGCGCTCTACCTTGTCTTCTCGAAGCCGGCGATGGCACGGATGTCCGCACGGCGCGTGATCTCGCGAATGTTCGCGATCGCCGCGGTCGTGATGCTGCCGATCGCCGCGTGGCCGATGCTGCACGAGCCGTGGCGCGCGATTCCGACCGGCGCGTGGGGATCGCTCGCTTTCGTCGTCGCCGGACCCACCGTCGCCGCGTACCTCATGAACGCCTGGGCACTGAAGTACGCGGAGAGTTCTGTCGTCGCGGCCTACACCTATTTGCAACCGGTATTCGCGGTCATCCTCGCCGCGATTTTTCTGCAGGAAGAGATCAAGCCGATCGCGTTGCTGGCAGGAGCGATGATCGTAGCCGGCGTATACATCTCCGGAACTCCGCGTCTCCGCGCCTCCGCGTGAACGGTCCCCCTACTCCTCGATCCAGGTCCCGTGATACCGAACGGGAGGCGGCACCAGCGACGTCCGCAGCCCACGCACTTCCGGCTTCTGCAGCACGAAGAAGCGTTCGTGGAACAGCGTCGCCAGCGGCGCTTCGCGGATCACCATCTGATTGAGCTGCTTGTAAATCTCCGCGCGCCGGTCCGGATCGTTCGTCCGCCGCGCCTCAACGATCTGTGCATCGATGGCGGCGCTGTTGAAGTAGAGCCCACGCGCGGAACGCGCGTCGCTATGGAAGAAGACGTAGAAAAAATTGTCGGAGTCGGGAAAGTCGGCGTACCAGTTGGCGCAGTAGAAGGTGCCGTGTCCCGGCTTGAACAGCGGCTTGCGCGCTTCGACGGCCGAATGCATGGTCACGTTCACGTCGATGCCGATCGCGGCAAGATCTTCGATGATCAGCGGAATCTGTCCCGAGTTGTTGAACTCGTCCGTGTCCCACGTGCGGTATTCGACGCGAAGTCCGTTCACGCCGGCCTGGCGCAGTAACGAACGGGCGCGTTCCGGATCGTGCTCGATGCCGCGGAGGTTGGCGTCGTATCCGAGCAGGCCGGGCGGCAGCAGCGACTTCGCCACGACGCCGAGGCCGGCGAAGACGCGCTCGTTGATGCGGTCGCGGTTGATGGCGTGATTGATCGCCTGCCGGACTTCGACGCGGTTGAACGGCGCCACCGTGGAGTCGTAGCCGAAGTACGACGTGTGCAACTGGATCGTGGTCAGCATGTACGGCGCGATGCGCGGATCGGCGCGGAGATCGCTGACGATTTTCAGCGGCACGCCGTGCGCGACGTCAACTTCGCCACGCAGAAAAGCCTCGGCGACGTCGCGGAAACTGCGCAGATCGAGCCGGAATTCGACTTCGTCCAGATGCGGAATGCCGGGGACGTAGTAGTCGCGATTGCGCTGCACGCGAACGCGTTCACCTTCGGTCGCTTCGGCAAGCCGGAACGGGCCGGCGCCGACGGGATGCAACCGGAAGCGTTCCGGGTCACGCGCCTCCTCGGCCGGAATGATCGCCGCCTCGTGCATCGTCAGCAGCGACAGGAAAAACGCCAGCGGTTCGTCGAGAATGATGTCGACCGTGTGCTGGTCGCGCACCTGAATGCCGGAGAGCGTGCGCGTACGCCCTTCGATGACGTCCGCGGCGCCGCGCACCTCGCGCATGATCCAGCTCGACGCCGAGCTCAGCTCCGGCAGCAGCAGCCGCACGAGCGAGTCATGAACGTCTTTCGCTTCCAACGTCCGGCCGTTGTGGAAACGCACGCCGTGCCGGAGGTGAAAGCGGTACACATG
>DATART010000417.1:0-1587 GCA_036264035.1 Thermoanaerobaculia bacterium
CAAGCGCACCGCGAACCGCAAGGATTTTTCGGTCAAACCGACCGGCCTCACCGTCGTCGAGCGCGCCTTCAACTCCGGCAGGCAGGTAGTCGGCCTCGGCAAGATCGCCGACATCTTCGACCGCGTCGGCATCTCGCAGGAGATCCGCACGGAGAACAATTCGGACGGGATGCGCAAGACGATCGATCTCATTCGGCAGTCGAATGCCGATTTCATCTTCACGAATCTGGTCGACTTCGATTCCAAGTACGGTCACCGCAACGACGCGCCCGGATACGCAAAGGCGCTGGAGGTTTTCGACGGCGAACTGGCCGCGCTCCTCGGCGAGATGCGCAACGACGACCTGCTCTTCATCACCGCCGATCACGGCTGCGATCCGACCGACGTCTCCACCGATCACACCCGCGAATACGTGCCGTTGGTCGTGGCCGGTCCGCGCGTGATCGCGCAATCTCTCGGCACGCGCTCGACCTTCGCCGACCTCGGTGCGACGATCTGCGAGCACCTCGGCATCTCGCGCGACGGCCTCCCGGGAACGAGCGTCCTGCAGGAGGTAGTGCGATGAAACGCGTCGCGATTCTCTTCGGTGTCTTCGCCGCAACGAATCTTGCCGCGCAGATTCCGGCGGCGCGCATCGCGGCGGATGCTCATGTCATCGATCGCGTGGCCGAGGCCAGCACCAATGATTTGCCGAAAGATGTGTTGAAGCGCATCGTCAACGAAGACATCGACCTGCTGCGCGGCAAACGCGCCGACGGCACCTACCAGTACGCCGCGTATGACCGGATGGAGGCGGGCCGCAAATCCGACAGCTTCTCGATCGATCCCGAACACAAGGAGTCGGTGCTGGAGCTGCGCGACGTTTTCCCGTACCGGCTGATCGTGAACGTCCCGTCGCGCCGGATGATGGTGGCGAAGAATCATCACATCTACATCGATCGCGTGGAGATCGAAACGCTGCCGCAGACATCGTCAGAGAAGAAGTTCCAGACCGTGAAGGTCGATGCCTGGCTCGAGCCGGGTACTGCGAAAACCATCGACCTCGGCGACATCGGCAAACAGGCCACGGCACGGGTTTACGCGCACGCGGAAGCGGGTGGCTATGCGAACGTGTCGCTGACGTTTATCGAGGCGCGGATTTTCGACGAGCCGTCGAGCCCCTACGCCGACGCAGTCGAGAGCGCGAAGGCGATTCTCAAAGCGATCGATCACGGCGACAAGCCGTCGATCCGGGCCATGGCGCAGAGGATTTCCAGCGGATTTTCTGCCACAACCCCGGCGCCGATCGGAGCGCCTCCGGCAACAATTGCCGCGACCCCTGCAGCGTCACAAGTCTATGTCACGGCCGGTCGCGAAGACCCCGAGACATTGACCGAACTGCAGGCCATCGAAGACCTTCTCACCGGGACGGAAGCTGAACGCCGTCAAGGAGTTGACCGTCTTCACCAGCTCCTCCGGCGGCTTCGAAATTCACCTCGCTGACGGCGCTCGGAAAGTCGACTGTTGAGCTTCATACGCTCACATTCTGGCTCACGACTGATTGACGATTCGGGCCGGCTGACGTAGAATGCCGATCCCTCAGCTTCG
>DATART010000420.1:0-6080 GCA_036264035.1 Thermoanaerobaculia bacterium
CGGTTGTCGGTTGTTCTGTTGTTCTGTTGTCACTGACCACTGACCACTGACCACTGACCACTGCCCACTGCTTCGACTCCCGACAACCGACAACCGACAACCGACAACCATTCACCAGTACTCCGTCGTAACTTCGACATCTCCCATCACCACCGCCTGACAGGCGAGCCGTTCGTCCGCTGCAAATCCGCGCTGCGCCGACACGTGTGACTCGACCATCGTCGGTGTGCTCATATTCTCCGCGCCGGCGACGACGCGCACGACGCATCGCCCGCACACGCCGACGCTGCCGCAGGAGTTGCCGATCGGCGCATCCGCGCGGCGCGCCGCATCGAGCACGGTCTCATTCGGTATTGCGTCGGCAGCCGTGCCGAGGGGGAAGAAAGTTACGCGCATTGAACGATTCTCGCATCGTCCGTTCACAAAGATTTCGCCTCGCTGTTAGAAACTTTCCGCGGTTGGAGGCGTCTATACATGCAACACATCGGAGGAATTCAATGAGCAGCGCCATCAAGACGACGGACGAGACAAAACTGGCAGAACAGATCGTGGGGACACTCGATGCGGCCGCGGTACGGGTCTGCTCGGACGATCGCGACTCGATCCGCTTCTCGATCCGCGTTGCGGGCATGAAGCTGCGGTCGATTGTCCTCCGCCGCTGGGCTCTGCGCCGCCTGCTCAACGATCCCGCCGGCCCCGTGAAGATCGAATATCTCCAGCGTGAGCTCCGCTCCGCCGCCACGCAGCGGATCGAGTACGCGTACCCGCGTAAGAGCATCGTCCGCAAAGACATGCCCGCCTTCGCGCCGCTCGCGCAAGCGCGGTAGTTGTTACCGAATCGTAAGTAAATCGCTGGATTCGCCTTCGAAACGGGAGTAGCATCCCGCGATGGCTGCCGATCTGGATACCCTCGACCTCAAAATCCTGACGCACCTTCTTCGCGATGGGCGTGCACCCGCGCAGCAGGTCGCCGATGCCGTCGGCCTTTCGCGGCCGGCCGTTGCCGATCGCATCGCGCGCCTCGAACGGGACGGCGTCATCCGTGGACATACGGTTGTCATAGAACCGAAAGCGCTCGGCCGCGCCGTCACCGCGTTCATCGCCGCACGCGGCCAGACGCTCGACGCGAAACGGATGAAAGCATTCGAGGCGATCTTGAAGAGCGACGAAGTCGTCGAAGCGCACACGGTCGCCGGCGACGACTGCTTCCTCATCAAAGTCCGCACTGATTCCATCACCTCCCTCAACGCGCTCGTGTCGAAGCTGACCGCACCGCCGCTGTCGCTCACTACGCGCACCACCATCGTCATGCAGACCCATTGCGAGAAAGTAGGCGGCATAACCCTGGAGGGAAAATGAAGCACGATCGCACTCTCGCCTACGCCGCGTTCGCCGTCGTCTGCATCGTCTGGGGAACGACGTATCTCGCCATCCGGATCGCCGTGACGACGATGACGCCGTTCCTGCTCACGGGCGCGCGCTACCTCTTCGCCGGCGTCGTGCTTTTCATCATCGCCAAACTGCACGGCGACAAGATTCCTCGCGATCGTCGCCTCCTCGGCGACCTGGCATTGTGCGGCGTCCTCATGGTGGCGATCGGAAATCTGACCGTGGTCTGGGCCGAGCAGTGGGTGCCGAGCGGATTCGCCGCGCTGTTCGTCGGCACGGCCCCCTTCTGGGCGACGCTGATCGAACTGCTGCGCCGCTCCGGAGAGCGCCTCGAACGCCGCGCCGGCCTCGGCATGCTCATCGGCTTCGCCGGCGTGGCCATGCTGGTGACGCCGCGCGGCGCCGGCAACGCCTTCGATCGCCGCTTCGTCATCGGCGCCATCGTCATCCAACTCGGCAGCATCGCCTGGCAGTACGGCACGATTCGCGGCAAGTACGCGCTGGCGCCGGTGCCGCCGCTGATGTCGTCCGCGCTACAGATGCTGTCCGGCGGCCTGGTGGTGACGCTGGCCGGCGTCGGGCTGGGCGAGATCCCGCATTTCCATTCGACGCCGCGCACGTTCGCCGCGCTCGCCTACCTCTCGCTGTTCGGTTCCGTCCTCGCCTACACCTCGTACGTCTACGCTGCGCGCCACCTGCGGTCGACGAACATGTCGCTCTACGCCTACGTGAACCCGGTCGTTGCCGTGATCCTCGGCTGGCTCGTGTTGCACGAGCAACTGACGTGGGTCTCCATCCTCGCAATGGCCGTCATCCTCGGCGGCGTAGCGTTGGTCCAAAGCGGCCGCGGCCCGAAGCGAAACGTCACGATTTCGCGCGAAGCGCCGAGGCAAAGGGCGGCGTAGACTCGTGCGATGTTTCGCCCGCGTCTCGTGCTCGTCATCGCTGCCATCGCCATCCTAGCCGCGCTCACACTGACGATGCACGGCGCGCCGCCAAAGCTCGGTCCGAGTCCGGTGATCGTCGAGCTTTTCACATCGCAGGGATGCTCGAGCTGCCCTCCCGCCGACGCCTTGATTCACGACATCGCCGACGATCCGGCCATGCGCGGCCGCGTCATCCCGCTGGCCTTCCACGTCGACTACTGGGACTCCCTCGGCTGGCGCGATCCCTTTTCCTCCGCCGATTGGACAAAACGCCAAGCGCTCTACGCCCGAACGATGCGTCTCTCCTCGGCGTACACACCGCAGGCGGTAGTCAACGGCACGCGCGAATTCGTCGGCTCCAACCGAGCGGCCATGAGCGTAGCGTTGGAAAAAGCATCAAACGAAAAGCAACGCAGCGAGATCACGCTCACCGCTCACCGCGAAGGCAATTCGCTGATCGCCACGATTCACGCAAACGTCCCAGCGAACGGCGATCTCTTTCTCGCCGTCGTCGAAGACGGCGTCACCACAACGATCGAGCACGGCGAAAACGCCGGACGAACGCTGACGAACGACGCGATTGTGCGAAAGTTGGTTCGCGTAACAGCGGGTCAGACGATGGTGGCTGTTCCGCTTAACTCCGCAGGGCACAACGTGAGCGCTACCGCATTCGTGCAGGATCGCGGCACGCTGATGATTGGTGGCGCAGCGACGACCCAAGTGAGGTGACCATGATCCAGTTCCGTACCGTGGATCGTCATCGTTCGCCTTTGGAATCGGCTCCCCTCTAGGGCTGAATGAAATCGAAGTCGATGGCGATACCGCGGGCGGCGGCGACCAGCGATCGAAACAGTGAAGGACGGAATAGGGAGTTCGATCGCACGTCGCTTTTTGTTAGGTTCGCGGCCCGTGACAAAAGTGACAACGCCCTTCGAACGTCGCGTGCAACGGGTGCGTTCCGCTGGGCGAACGCATCGAGCAAACACGCCATCAGGCCATCACGCGTTGCGTGGTGAATCAACGGGTCGCGTCCCTTGTAGTCGCTGAGCGTTTTGTCGAGCCGATATGGCGTCGCGTCCAGCACAAAAACTTCGTAATCCGCTGGATGCAGCAACTTGTGCGCGCATGCGATGCCCAACTCAAACGGCCTTCTGGATCCGGCGTGCTCACACCGTCTTACTTCTCAGCACGGCTACTCGCGGTTTTTCGAGAAGACCGAGTACCTTTGTCGGCGCCCATCACTGCTGCCACGGCAGCGTCAGCGAGCCGGATCTCGCGACGAGTGATACGCAGCGAAGAGACGATTTCGGAGCCGGTGGCCCTTCCAAGTCTCACTTTTCTAGATGATTTCTGCGCTTTAGAAGGCATAGGCGATCTTACCAGTCAGATCAACTACTCACCTCACGTAGTGGCACGTGTACCCGTTCGGATGATGCTGCAGGTAATCCTGGTGGTAATCCTCAGCGGGATAAAAATTCGTAAAGGGAACGACCTCCGTCACGATCGGCCGCGGCCATTTTGCTTGCGCGCGTTCGATCGCACGTTTGGCGGCGTCGCGTTGTTTTTCGTCCGTGTAGAAAATCGCGGAGCGGTATTGCGTGCCGAGGTCGTTGCCTTGGCGGTTGGCGGTTGTCGGGTCGTGCAGGCGGAAGAAAAAGTCGAGGATGTCGTCGTAGGAAATCTTCGAGGGATCGAACTCGATCTGCAGCGACTCGGCGTGGCCGGTGCGGCCGGTCTTCACGTCCTCGTACTTCGGCTTAGCGAGCGTGCCGCCGGCGTAGCCGACTGTCGTGTCGACCACGCCGGGCAGTTTGCGAACGAGTTCTTCGACGCCCCAGAAGCAGCCGCCGGCGAGTGTGGCGGTCTCCGTCATTTGTGCGCGTCCTTCTTGAACAGGTGCAGGTACTCGCCGTAGCCCTCGGCTTCGAGTTTCTCCACCGGTATGAAACGAAGAGATGCTGAGTTCATGCAGTAGCGCTGCCCGGTCGGCGCCGGACCGTCGTCGAAGACGTGGCCGAGGTGCGAGTCGGCGTGCTTGGAGCGGACTTCGGTGCGGGACATGAAGAACTTGCGATCCGTCTTCGTGACGACATTCGCCGGTTCCAGGGGACGCGTGAAACTCGGCCAGCCGGTGCCCGATTCGAACTTATCGTTCGAGCTGAACAGCGGCTCGCCGCTGACGACGTCGACGTAGATGCCGGCCGCGTGATTGTCCGCGTACTCATTGCGGAATGGCGGCTCGGTGCCTTCGTGCTGCGTGACCTCGTACTGCATCGGCGTGAGCTTTTTCTTCAGCTCCGCGTCGGAAGGTTTGACGTAGTTGGCCATCCTGTCTCCTTTGCTGTGAACCTGCGGATTTCCGGGCGCGGCAACGACGGGGTGCTGCGTGACGACGGTGTAAACGCCGGTGAGAATGATGGTTCCGGCGGCGATCGGCAGCCATTTCTTCAGGATCGTGCTCATGAGTTCTCCTTAGCGAGCTACGAAAACGGCAACGCTGTCGGATTCGTTCCAACTCAATCGCGGCGGAAGTGTGCGCCGCGCGACACCGGATTCCGCAGCGCCGAATTTGCCACGATCATGGCCATCTGCTGGCCGTGGAAGAGCTCCAGGATCGCTTTGCTGATCGTCGACTCGTGGTAGTACTTCGTGAGGCGGCTGCCGAGCTCGCGCATGTCGGCCACGGCGCGCTTGAGGCGCTCGTACGTCCGCACGATGCCGACGTAGTTCCACATCGTGTGCTGGATGGTGGTCCAGTCCTGAAGGATCAGCGCGGGGTCTTCCATGTTCTCGTGGCCGGGCGGGCGCCAGTCGGGGATTGACAGCAGGAGCGCGTCGTCGATCGAGCCGATGCCGGGCCGCCGGGTTCCGTACGATCGGCGGATGGCGGGGGCGTCGCCGAGGCGGGCGCGGCGAGGGATGGGACCTGTGGCGGATTCCACGGGTGTGGTCGACGACTCGTATTTTTCACGGATCGAGACTGCCGCGAAGTAGCCCCACGTCAAGCCCTCGAGGAGCGAGGTCGACGCCAGCCGATTGCCGCCGTGCAGACCGGTGCACGACGTTTCGCCGATCGCGTAGAGCCGCGTCAACGTCGTCTCGCCGGAGTTGTTGGCGAGGATGCCGCCACAGAAATAGTGCGCCGCCGGGACGACCGGAATCGGATCGCGCTCGATGTCGATGCCGATGTCGGCGCACGCTTTGCGGATGTTCGGGAAGCGCTCCGCGATCGGCTCGTGACCATGATAAAAGTTCGCGAGATCGAGGTAGACGAATTCGTCTTTGTTCGTCGTCATCTCCTCGACGATCGCGCGCGCAACGACGTCGCGCGGCGCGAGGTCCTTCAGCACCGGCGAATACTTTTCCATGAAGTACTCGCCCTTTTCATTTTTCAACCGCGCGCCCTCGCCTCGCAGCGCCTCGGAAATCAGATAGTGATTGGCCTTCTTGTCCGCGAGCGCCGTTGGATGGAACTGCACGTACTCGGCGTTCATCACGCGCGCGCCGGCGCGTTGCGCCATGACCACGCCGTCGCCGATGGCGTTGCGCGTGTTCGTCGTGTGCAGGTAGATTTGTCCGATGCCGCCGGTTGCGAGGATGGTGAAGTCGCTGAAGATCGTGAAGACCTCGTTCGTCCGGTTGTCGAGCAGATACGCGCCGGCGCATTCATTCGTCAGGCGGTAGCGGACCTGGATATCGGTCGGATGATGCTGCGTCGTCAGGAGATCGATCGCGGTCATCTCAGTCACGAGCGTGATGTTCGGT